>JBFKMJ010000068.1:0-6546 GCA_041629915.1 Gallionella sp. | reverse complement strand
TTCACCTACGAGGTTCGCATCGATATTCAAAAAGAATATCTCAAACTGCTCGAAAACAATCTTGAAATCATGCAGTGGCGCACCAATCCGCGCATGAACCTGGACCAGCTGCGGCGTATCCATGCCCGCACTGCGGATGCCATGCGCGAACTGCTTGCGACAGAGGGGTTTTTTTCGCCGCAGATTACGGATTCCCTTAACAAGGGGGCGTCAGGCTGGGTGGCTGCCTTCAAGATCAATCCGGGCGAACCTGTACGGGTCGATCGTTTTGATATCCGCACCGAAGGGCCCATCCAGTCGGCTCCCGCAGAAGCCACGGCCGCCCACGAAAAAATGCTGGCCAAATGGCCACTGGGGCCGGGCGTGCAATTTCGTCAGGCAGAGTGGGAAGACGCCAAGCGCAGGGCATTGCAGATGCTGCTGATTGAACGCTACCCGGGCGCGCAGATTACCCACAGCAGCGCCACGGTCGATCCGGAACAGCGCCTTGTGGTACTGGAACTGGTTCTCGACAGCGGCCCCGAGTTCACCTTCGGGGAGCTGGATATCTCTGGCCTGCAGCGTTACCCGTCGAGTATTGTGGAAAGGCTGAGCCCCATCCGACCCGGCGAACCCTATTCCCAGAAAAAGCTGCTGGATTTCCAGTCACGTTTGCAGGACAGCACCCACTTTGCCGGCGCGCTGGTTGAGGTCGAGACTGACCGATCCAAGCCGGAGAACGTTCCAGTCAGGGTCACGCTGACGGAAATGCAATCGAAAAAAGTCGGGTTCGGCGTCGGCTACAGCACCAACACAGGTGAGCGGCTGCAGGTCGATTACCATGATCTCTATCTGAATGGCCTGGGCTGGGGATTTCACAGCAAGCTCAAACTGGAAACCAGAAACCAGTCCCTGGACGGGGAATTTCAGCTTCCGCTTGCGCCGGACGGCTACCGGGACAGCCTGAATGCCGGTTATGAGCGCATGAGCGTACAGGGTGAAACCACCCAAAAATATTCGACGGGGGCGAAGCGTTCCCGCGTGCTGGGCAATATCGAGACTGCGTTATCCCTGCAATATCAAACCGAAAGCCAGAACATATCCGGTGCCGGCGGGAATAATATACAGGCCATGACAGTCGGATACGGGTGGACGCAACGCAAGGTGGATGACGTGCTGTTTCCCACGCGCGGCTATCTGATCAACTGGCAGATTTCCGGGGCTAAACGAACCTTCCTGTCGGATCGCGACTTCATCCGTGGCTACGGCAGGCTGACGTGGTTTTACCCGCTGGGCGAACGCGACAACCTGATGCTCAGGGGTGAGCTGGGTGCGGTCGCGGCAAAAACACGGGATGACATCCCCAGCGATTTTCTGTTCCGTGCGGGCGGAGACCAGTCCGTTCGCGGCTATGCCTATCAAAGCCTGGGAATGAGAGAAGGGAATGCCATCGTGGGGGGGCGCTACCTCGGCGTGGCAACCGCGGAGTATACCCACTGGATTTCATCCCAATGGGGCGCCGCCGTTTTCTATGATGCGGGCAATGCGGTCGATAGCTGGAAGGTCACCAAGGCGGTACAGGGTTATGGCATGGGTGCACGCTGGAAAAGCCCGGTCGGGCCGCTCAATCTGGACCTTGCTTATGGCCGCGACGTAAAGAAAACCCGTTTGCATTTCTCCGTCGGGTTTGCCTTCTGATGTCTGAACAACGACCAAACAAAAACTGGATCAGGCCGATCCTGGGCATCGTGTCCGGATTGCTGCTTATCGGTTTTGTGCTGATCTGGGCCGGCGGCACCCAGACAGTGTTGCGCTGGCTGGCCGACCAGGCGGTGGCGCGCAGCGGCGATCAACTAGCGCTAACGGGCGTGAGCGGCTCGCTCTACGGCCCGCTCAGGATTCAAACACTGCGCTACGAAGACCCGACCATCCGGATTGCTGCCGAAAACATCGAACTTGACTGGAAACCCTGGCAATTGCTGGCAGCGCGCAGCGTTGAGCTTGATTTGTTCAGGGTTGGCGTTATCGCCGTCGCGATTGGCGAGACCAGTCCGGATTCAATCCCGCTTCCTGACACGCTACGGTTGCCGATACAGCTGCTTATTCCCGATGCAGCCATTGCACGCCTCGTCATTGGCGAAGGCGACCAACAACAGGAAATAACCGGACTGCGCCTGAGCCTTGTGCCAACGGCGGAGCATTACCGGCTGGCGTTATCCGGATTTTCGACACAATGGGGTAACGCCAAGGCCAATATCAGTCTGGCCCAGGACAAGCCGTTTGCGTTGAGTGCCCAAGGAGAACTGGCCGGTGACGGGTCCCGGAACCTGGCTCTGCAACTCGATGCGGGGGGATACCTGGATCGAATCACGCTGAACGTCGATGGAAGCATTGAATCGGCAAAGTTCACCGGCAAAGTGCTGGCGCTGCCTCTGGAAGTCAACGTGATGCGCGCGCTGGACATGCAGGCCAACAGCATCAATCCGGTGCAATGGGTTAACGATTGGCCTACTGCAAATATTAGTCTTGACCTCCAGGCCCAGTCCGATCCTGCCGGAATATGGTCGGGTTCTTTGCGGCTAGGCAATGGCATGCCCGGAACAATCGACCGGCAGAGGCTGCCGTTAACGGAAATCACCGCCAGTCTGAGTGGAACGCCGGAAAAAATTCAGTTATCCGACCTGTTTATCAGGTTGCATGAAGGGGGGCAATTGAAGGGCAGCGCCCGCATCGCAGCGACTGACACCTCTGCGCATCTGGTCGCCACAGGGCTCAATCTGCGTGGCATGCACGGCAAGCTGGCGAAGACCCTAATGAAAGGCAGCCTGACTCTGGGCTGGGATGGCAACAACGGAACACTGCTGGCGGACATGTCGCAGAATGGCTACCAGATCCATCTGGACGCGCGCCAGACTGACGAGCAGATAACACTGAAGAACGTTCTGGTACAGGCCGGCAAGGGAGAACTACTTCTCACCGGCGACATGTCCTTGTCCGGCCCGGGAAACTTCCGCTTAAAGGGAGCGCTGAAACGTTTCGACCCTGCCTCTTTTGGTGATTTTCCGGCTGCCGGGATCAACGCCGGCATGGAGGCTTCCGGCAATCTGTTCGGGCAACGCAACGTCAGCGGCGCATTCAATATTGCGGACAGCCATCTGGGGGGGCAGCCGCTGTCCGGGACGGGCAAACTGGCGCTTCGCGGTGAACGTCTGGCCAACGTGGATATCTCCCTGAAGCTTGCAGAAAACCGTCTTGGGGCTAACGGCAATTTTGGCGCAACGGGCGATCGGCTGGTTGTGAAACTGGATGCGCCGCACCTTGACCGCCTCGGCGCAGGCCTTGCCGGAACAGCCCACGCGGAGGGCTTTATCGAGGGGTCTTACCGCGATCCGACCGGTGAGTTCGAGGCCACACTTTCCGGGTTCAAATGGACGGATTACCGTGTTGCAGAAGGACATCTGTCCGCGCAACTTTCCAGGGGTATCGACGGACCGGTGACTGTCACGGCCCGCATTTCCGATTTTCAGGGAGGCGGGCTGTCCTTGTCTCAAGGAAGCCTCAATCTGGTGGGCACCAAGAGCAGCCATCATGCAACGTTCGCAGCCAACGGCACTCAGCTCGACCTGCATGGCGCACTCGCAGGCGGCTGGCGTGCCGCGCAGGGGTGGACCGGGCGGATCGAAAAACTTGAGAATACCGGTGCCTACCCGGTTGAATTGCTTGAACCCGCCCTGCTGGCAGCGGGGCCGGAACGCGTTTCACTTCAGGGCGCACGCCTGCGCCTCCTCAAAGGCTCCCTGACGGTGGACGAGGCAATCTATCAGAAAGGCGATCTGACGACTCGCGGCAGTTTCTCCGGCATCCCGGCCAGCGACATGCAGCGCCTGTCCGGCTCGGCCCTGCCCATGGACTTGTCGCTGATTCTGGCGGGAAACTGGGATATACACCTGGGCCAGAAGCTCGAAGGCACTGTGGGAATCCGGCGCGAAAGCGGAGATATCGTGGTGCTGAGTGAACCCAACACCCCGCTCGGCCTGAGCGCGCTTGTGCTGCAATTGACCGCGCGCCAAAACCGCGTGAACCTGCAAATGGATGTTCAGGGCACCCAGCTCGGCTCGCTCTCCGCACAGGGCGGGACCACCCTGAGCCGCCGCGATGGAGTCTGGGGAATCGATGGCGCCGCGCCAGTCCAGGGGGAGGCGGAGATTGCGGTGAAATCCCTGGTATGGCTGGCGCCGCTTGTTTCTCCCGCCCTCGAGACCGATGGTTCACTGAACATGCAATTCAGGGTAACGGGCACTGTCAACACACATGAGTTTGAAGGCAACTTTGCCGGCAGTGACTTGCGACTGGAATTGCCGGATCAGGGCGTTTATCTCAAGGATGGCCTGTTACGCGGGGATTTGGCCGGCGACCGCCTGCAATTGCGTGAGTTGAGCCTGAACAGTGGCGCAGGCCGATTGACTGCAAGCGGTGAAGCCCATCTGCTGCAAGGCGTTCCGCAAGTGACCCTGGCGCTGGTGGCAGACAAGGCCGAGTTGATCTCCCGGCCGGATCGCACGCTGACCGTGAGTGGCACGACCACGGCAAGCGTGGAGGCTACGCAGTTGCGCATCAAGGGGAAACTGCTGGTGGATCGCGGCATGATCGAGCTGCCCAAGGCCGATCTGCCGACCCTGAGCGATGACGTCTTGGTGCTTGGCACGGAAGAAAACGCAAAGCAGAAAACTGCGCGCATGCGACCGGACGTGGACATGGAACTCGATCTTGGCAGTCAGTTCTTCCTGAAGGGCAGAGGGCTGGATGCACGGCTGGCGGGTGCGGTACGCCTGCGCAGCAACGGAACCGGACTACCACTGGCCAATGGCAGCATCCGGGTGGAAAAAGGGGATTATTTCGCCTACGGCCAACGCCTGGTGATCGATCGCGGCATCCTGAATTTTTCCGGCCCGCTGGACAATCCCGGACTCAATATCGTCGCGATGCGCAAGAATCAGGCGGTGGAAGCCGGCGTCTCCATTACCGGGACCGCACTGGCGCCACAGGTGAAACTGGTTTCAAAGCCGCCGGTCCCTGATAGCGAGAAAATTTCCTGGCTGGTGCTGGGGCACGGACTGGAAGGCTCCAGCGAGAGCGAGCTTGGCTTGATGAGCGCCGCGGCATCGGCGCTTCTGGCTACGGGCGAGTCGGTCACCTTGCAATCCCAGATAGCGCATTCGGCCGGCCTGGATGAATTCGGTCTGAGCGGCACGGGAACGCTGGAGAGCACGGCAATCACCATGGGCAAGAGGCTGTCATCCCGGGCTTATCTCAGTTACGAACAGAGCATTGTGGGGGCCAGCAATCTGGTCAAGATCAACTACATGCTGTCTGACCACTGGTCGGTGCGCACGCAAAGCGGAACGGACAATGCCGTTGATCTGTTTTACACCCTGTCATTTGATTAAGCTGCCCGACGCCGTGATGCAGAATTCCGCCACCAGCCCCAGCACCCGCTGCACCAGCCGATTCGTTGCGCTGACGCCGCCATAGGCATCTTCGCTGTCGGCATTTTCCGTGGCGTCGAATTGCTGCGCGGCCAGCAGGCGCTTGCCGCGCAAGTCAATCAGTTGCGCCTGCAAGGTCATCTGCACGCGACTGGGGTGAATAGTGAAATCATGTTGCAGGCGGATCAATTCGATATCGAGCCGGACATCGGCAGGAATCGCACTCGCGGTTCGCACCACTGCACGGAATCCGGCGCCTTGTTCCAGCGCTTGCAGCAGCAGCGGTTGCAGCATGCGCACCGGCGTGCTGGTCCAGCGGCTGTTGGCGAAATAATTCAGCTCATGCGGCTGCTGCAAATAAGCGATCTGCGCCGTTTCAAAGCCGGGATGCGCCTGCGGCATGTTCACCGCCAGAACCAGATCATGTTTGACGGTTGATACCGGCACAGTGGGTTGCGCATCCAGCACATAGATGTTCGGGCTGCTGCCTTTCGGCGCGGGCAGGCCGGCGCAGCCTGCGAGCAGCAGGCCGGCCAGCAGGACAATCCGGGACGGAATTCTGTGACTGTGCATGATGTTATTCCTCATTCACCGGGGCCGGGTTTGGCCTGTGGTTTGCCTCGCAACAACACAGCCGGGTCCTGCTCCAGTTGATCGCTGACATGACGCAGCGACACCGTCAGGTCGCGCAATTCCAGCACCAGCTGATGCACCTCAGGCAGCGTGAAGGCTGTAAATTGTTGCGCGCCATCCATCACATTGCCGGCACGCGCGCCGACCTGGGCGATTTCGCCAGACATGCGGTCAAAGGCATCGACGCTGTGCTGGATACGCTGAACGATACCGGGCAGTTCATCACTCAGGCGTGCGGCATTTTTCAGGGTATGCGCCGCATCAACCAGACTGGCATCTATCGTACCGGAGCGCGCCGCCAGGGTGCGCGACAATACGGCAAGATCGGCCAGGGTGCTTCGGAAGGCACGGCGGTTATCTTCATCGAGCATGGCATTGAGATTTTCGCTGGTGTGATTGAGATTGACCAGCAACGTGGTGACAGCGGAATCGAGCCGCGCCATCAGGG
>JBFKMJ010000067.1:0-6559 GCA_041629915.1 Gallionella sp. | reverse complement strand
TATGCGCGCCGCGTGCGGCAATCTTCTTGGAGCAGGGGCACAGGCTGGTGACGGGCACCACCACTCTCATCGTGACGCGCGCCTTGCCGTCAAGTATTTCGCCGATCAGGGTGACGTCATAATCGAGCAGGCTTTGCACACCGGATACCGGCGCTGTCTTGTTCACGAAATACGGGAAATTCATTTCGATGTAACCGGATTTTGCTTCCAGGCGAATCACCATCTCGTGCAAAATGCTCTCGAAGGATTCCACGGAAATCTCGCGCTCATGCTCGTTGAGTATTTCCACGAAGCGCGACATGTGCGTGCCCTTGAAGTTGTGGGGCAGACGCACATACATATTGAAAGTGGCAATGGTGTGCTGCACGCCCACACTCTTGTCTTTGACAACGATGGGATGGCGGATACTCTTGATGCCTACCTTATTGATGGCCAGATGGCGAGTATCCGCGCTGCTTTGCACGTCGGGGATAGGTTTGGTCGAATTCATCATGGACTTTCGGAAGATAACTTGCGACGATTGTAGCTGTTATCCGGCAAAATCGGCCAGACGTTTCTTGCCCGTCGAAATGTTCTATTGCTGCTTCTGACTCTATTCATGCCCGAATAACCATACGTTATCGCGCCCGTGTTCTTTGGCGGAATACATGGCAATATCGGCGTTTCTGGATAGCTCAATACCATCTTTTCCGTGCGCGGGGTAAAGGGCAATGCCGATGCTGCACGAAATTGTAAACTTTTGTTGCATCAGCTCGAACGGCTGACGCAACGCGGCACGAATCTTTTCCGCCACCATGACCGCATCCTGCGCATCCACCACGGTGCGCAACAACACGATAAACTCATCCCCGCCAATACGCGCCACCGTATCCGATTCGCGTACGCATTCCTGCATGCGACCGGCGGCTTGTATCAGCAATTGGTCGCCGACATCATGCCCGAGCGTATCGTTGATCCCCTTGAATTTATCCAGATCGAGGAACATCAGGGCAACCCGACTGTTACTCCGCTTCGCGGCAACCAGCGCCTGCTGCAAACGGTCATTGAGCAGCGTGCGGTTGGGCAAGCCGGTAAGTTGATCGTGCATCGCCATGTACTGGATCTTTTCCTGCGCCGCCTTGCTCTCTGAAATGTCACGCGTCACACCACGTATCTCGACTTGCCCGGTATCCGCGTTGCGATAAAGGCTGACAACCGCCTCGGTCCAAACCAATGAACCATCCTTGCATGGTTGCTGCACTTCACCGACATACACTTTGTCCTGATCCCTGCCCGCAAGGAACTCATCTACCCGGCGCTTGATATCCTGCCTCAATGCGCTGGCATATTCCGGGGTAAACGCGGCATCCATCGGCTCACGCATCACCTCCTCGGCTGAAAAGCCACGCAAACGCCTGACCGATGGACTGACATAACTGAAACGCAAGGTGTTCGGATCAAGTATCCACACCACATCGTGCATGGCTTCCACCAGCAGACGATAATGTTTTTCGCTTCTGGCCAGTGCCTGCTGTGAAGCACCCAGTTCCGCCAGACTGTGTTGCTGCTTGCGATTCATCCGCAGGATATACAGCGCCACCGCACCGATGGTGGCGGCCAGCGACAGGGCGATGAGCAGGCCGCGATAAAACCAGGTCAAATCCGGTTGCCTTGCATCATACAAAAATCCATTCAACGAAAAATCGCGCGGCAACAATCCGATGTCCGCATAAGCATTGGCAATATAACGCCAGCGATCAGGATTCATGTAGCCGATTTCGATCAGGTTCGGCTGCAACAGGGGAACCATCTGATCGGACTCGAAACGCAGGTAGTCGCGGGGGTGGCGTGAAGAATACCTGGCAATGATCAGGTCGATCACTTCGTCGCGATGTTCCTTGGCGTACTGCCAGCCCCGCAAGCTGGCCGCACGAAAGGCCCTGACCCGCTCCGGGCTGCTGTTCAATTCCCTCTCGGAAGTAAACAGATTGTCGCCGTAAAAATCGAATCCCGCCGAACGCGGGCTGAATACCTGATAGTTGAACCGAGCCTGCGTGAAATAGTAGGGCTGATTGGAAACGTACCCCGATATGGCATCTACCCTGCCCCTGATCAGATCCTGCGGGTCGAAGCTGTGCGGCACCTGCTCGATACTGTCGAGCGGGACATTCTCCTTTTTCAGATAGGCCAGCAGCTCATTTGATTGGGGCTCCAGCATCATGCGCCTGCCCTTCAGGTCGCCAAGCCGGCGAATATTCGGCCCGGTATAGATGACATAAGGCGACTGCTGAAAAACTACCGCCAGCGCCACCACCGGCTTGCCGGCGGCTCGCTCCAGCAACAGACTGCTAGTCCCCACGCCAAACTGCGCTTCGCCCTCCAGCACCTTGCGCACCGGATCGGTGTCGGGCGCCGCTTCCACGATGTTCACATCCAGACCCGCATCGCGGTAATAGCCCTGTTCCTTCGCAGCGTAATACCCGGCGAACTGGAAGGCATGTGTCCACTTGAGTTGCAGGGTGACCTGCTCAAGCGCAAAGGCGGGGCTCACTGCCAAAAGCAGGATGAGGAACGACAACCATCGCAACCAGACCCGCAGCATGTCAGTGCCTTCTCAAGAAATCACTGATGGACATCCGGATTTACACTTTCTTTGCCACGGCAATCCCGATGGCTTTCACCAGTCCGGCGGCATCCAGACCACAATCCGCCAGCATCCGTGTGTGCTCGCCCTGCTCGATGAAATCATCAGGCAAACCCAGTTGCAGCAGCGGCACCGCAACGCCGTGCTGCTGCAGGCACTCCGCCACCGCGCTGCCGGCGCCACCCTGTATGGTATTTTCCTCGACCGTGACCAGCAGCGCATGTTCGCGCGCCAATTGCAGCACCAGTTCGGCATCCAGCGGCTTGATGAAGCGCATGTTGGCCACGCTTGCATCCAGCTGTTCGGCGGCAGCCAGTGCGGGAGCCAGCATGCTGCCGAAAGCCAGAATGGCAATACTCTTGCCACTACGGCGCAGTTCGCCCCTGCCCACCGGCAGGGCGCGCATCTCCTGGCTGACCGCGACCCCCGGGCCGCATCCGCGCGGATAACGCACCGCGCTCGGCGCATTCAACTGGACAGCGGTATAGAGCATCTGGCGGCATTCGTTTTCGTCCGCCGGCGCCATCACTGTCATGTTGGGAATGCAGCGCAAATAGGAAAGATCAAAACTGCCCGCATGCGTCGCGCCATCCGCACCAACCAGCCCGCCGCGATCAATCGCCAGCAGCACCGGCAAATTCTGGATCGCGATATCGTGAATGAGCTGGTCGTAGGCGCGCTGCAGAAAGGTCGAGTAAATCGCCACCACCGGCTTGAAGCCGTCGCAGGCCAGACCGGCGGCAAATGTCAGCGCGTGCTGCTCGGCGATGCCCACGTCAAAATAACGCGCCGGGTATTTTTCCGCGAATTCCACCATGCCGGAACCTTCACACATCGCCGGCGTGATGCCGATCAGTTTTTCGTCCTGCGCCGCCATGTCGCACAGCCACTCCCCGAACACGCTGGCATAGGTGGGCTTGCCGGACTGGCTGGCAGCAACGCCGTTAACCGGATCGAACTTGCCCACCCCGTGGTACAGGACCGAATCCTGCTCGGCATGCGCGTAACCCCTGCCCTTCTGTGTGACGATATGCAGGAACTGCGGGCCATCGAGCTGGCGAATATTGCCCAGCGTATCCAGCAACACATCCAGATCATGCCCGTCGATCGGGCCGATGTAATTGAAACCGAATTCTTCGAACAGCGTGCCCGGCGTCACCATGCCCTTGACGTGTTCTTCGGCGCGCTTGGCAAATTCCAGCACCGGCGGCATGCCCTTGAGCATCTTTTCGCTGCCGCGCCGCATTGCCGCATAAAAGCGCCCGGACATCAGCCTGGCCAGATAATTGTTCAGCGCGCCGACCGGCCGCGAAATGGACATGTCGTTGTCATTGAGAACC
Organism: Gallionella sp.; assembly: GCA_041629915.1. GTDB lineage: Bacteria > Pseudomonadota > Gammaproteobacteria > Burkholderiales > Gallionellaceae > Gallionella. The sequence continues at coordinate 2,596 of JBFKMJ010000067.1, read as the reverse complement.
ACCAGCAGATTGGCCTCGTGCGCGCCGGCATTGTTGAGTGCCTCGAAGGCCATCCCGCCGGTCAGCGCACCATCGCCGATGATCGCCACGGCGCGCCGCTCGGAATTTTCCAGTTGCGCCGCCACCGCCATGCCAAGCGCCGCCGAAATCGACGTGCTGGAATGTCCGGTGCCAAAGGCATCGTAAGGGCTTTCGTCGCGCTTGGGGAAGCCGGCAATGCCGCCCGCCATGCGCAGCTTGCCCATCGCCTCACGCCGTCCGGTAAGTATCTTGTGCGCGTAGGTCTGGTGTCCCACATCCCACACGAGACGGTCGTCAGGCGTGTTGTAGATGTAATGCAGCGCAATGGTCAGCTCGACCGTGCCGAGATTGGAAGACAGATGCCCGCCGGTCCTGCTCACCGATTCGATCAGAAAGCTGCGCAATTCATCGGCGAGTTGCGGCAACTGCGCGCGCTCCAGCTCGCGCAACTCGTCCGGGGTATTGATGGTCGTCAGCAATGGATACATCAGAACTTTCTCAACACGATGAAATCCGCCAGCTCGCGCAGGCGTTGCGCCGCATCGCCAAATTCGGCAAGGCTTTCCAGCGCCTCGCGATGCAGCCGCTGCGCCATGTCGCGCGCGCCCTGGATGCCGAGCAGGCTGACGTAAGTCGGCTTGCCGTTATCCGCATCCTTGCCCGCAGTCTTGCCCAGTGTGGCGGTGTCCGCTTCGCAATCCAGCACATCGTCCACCACCTGAAAGGCCAGCCCGATGAGCTTGCCGAAATGATCCAGCCTGTCCAGCTGCGCGGCTTCCAGGCGGGAACCGCAGTGCGCGCCGAGCAGAATTGCCGCGCGGATCAGTGCGCCGGTCTTGTGGATATGCATGAATTCCAGCTCGGGGAGCGCGAGCGATTTGCCCACGCTGGCCAGGTCGATCGCCTGCCCGCCCGCCATGCCGCGCGAGCCGGAAGCTGTCGCCAGCAGCCTGATCATTTCCAGTTGGCGCACCGCGTCGTCGTTCAGGCGATGCTCGGCAAGCAGCTGGAACGCCAGTGTTTGCAGGCTGTCGCCGACCAGCAGCGCGGTCGCCTCGTCGTATTGCACATGGCAGGTCGGCTTGCCGCGGCGCAGCACATCGTCGTCCATGCACGGCATGTCGTCATGCACCAGTGAATAGGCGTGGATCAGCTCGACTGCGGCGGCGGCCACCTCCACCCGCGCGTCTTCCGCGCCGGCCAGTTCACCCGCAGCAAACGCCAGCAGCGGGCGCACACGCTTGCCGCCGTCGAGCACGACATAACGCATCGCCTCGTGCAGCCGCTGCGGCGCAATGTCCGCGCGCGGCAACAACTCGCGCAATACATTTTCGAAACGGGATTGCCGGGCTGCCACCCAGCCCTGAAAATCAGTGCGCATCAGCCCTGCCCTGCTTCAGCCGTGGCGGAAAAATCCTTCAGCATGCCGTTCTCCAGCACGCTCACCTGTTGTTGTGCATCTTCCAGTTTGGCGCGGCACAGCGTCAGCAATTCCGCACCGCGTTTGTAGGCCGCCAGCGAATCTTCCAGCGACAACTTGCCTGCTTCCATGTCGGCGACAATCTGTTCCAGCTCGGCCATGGCCGACTCGAAACCGACTGCTTTCTGCGCCCCTGATTTTTTTAATTGGCCCGCCATTTCGGCCCCTGCTTGTATAAAGACCGGCATTTTACCCAACGCTTCCTGACTGGGCGAATTTTTATTGCCCCGTCCGGCCATTTCGGGGAGAATCCGCGCGCCCCGTTACCAACAGGGCAGCATGGAAAAACCGTTATGACCATCTCCGCATGAAATCATCCTGGATGCTGATCGCCGGACTGCTGTTCGGCTGCATGGGGGTGTTCGTCAAACTGGGCGCGCCACATTTCTCTTACATTGAACTGGTATTTTACCGCTCGCTGTTCGGCCTGCTGCTGGTGTACCCCATCATGCGCCAGCAACGTGTCGGCATTGCCACGCAACACGGGCGCAACCATTTCTGGCGCGGCATATCCGGTTCGGTAGCACTCGCGCTGTTCTTCTACTGCATCACCGTGCTGCCGCTCGCAACCGCCGTCACGCTCAACTACACCGCGCCGCTGTTCCTCACCCTGCTCACCATGCTGGTGTTCAAGGACAAATTGAATTTGGCGCTGACCGCCGCCATCATGCTCGGGTTCTGCGGCGTGGTGCTGTTGCTGCACCCGACGCTGCAGCGTGACCAGCTGCTGCCCGGCCTGCTCGGCCTGATTTCCGGCTTTCTCGCCGGCGTCGCCTACCTCAACATCAGGCAACTCACCATGCTCGGCGAGCCGGACACGCGCATCGTGTTCTATTTCAGCCTGATCGCCCTGATCGGCAGCAGCATCTGGATGCTGTTCGACACCCTGCATGCCATCACCCTGCAAGGCTTCGCCATCCTGCTCGGACTGGGCAGCACCGCCACCCTCGCGCAACTCGCGATGACACGCGCCTACCGCACCGGCAAGACACTGGTGGTCGGCAGCCTGGCGTACAGCACCATCGTGTTCGCCAGCCTGTTCGGCATGCTGCTGTGGGATGAAACCCTGAGCCTGAGCAGCTGGCTGGGCATGGC
>JBFKMJ010000066.1:0-6605 GCA_041629915.1 Gallionella sp. | reverse complement strand
TCATTTCATGGATCTGCAACTGCGTGACATTCTTGACATCAATGGCGGCGCGCAGACAGGTAGCCGAACAACTGCCGCAACCCTCGCACAGCGCCTCATTCACCACTGCCTTGCCATTTTCCAGCCGGATCGCGATGAATGGGCATGCGTCGACGCACATCCCGCAACCGGTGCAGTGCGAAGGACGAACCTTGGCGATCAGCGGAGAGCGGTTGAGGGTCGATTGCGACAGCAGCGAGATCACCTTGGAGGCAGCCGCACCGGCCTGGGCGACAGTCTCCGGGATATCCTTGGGAGCCTGCGCAGCACCCGCCAGATAGATACCGGCGGTAACGCTCTCGACCGGCCTCAGCTTGGGGTGAGCCTCGGCCAGGAAGCCATCCTTGTCGCGGCCGATCTTGAGCACCTTGGCAATTTCCGTGGTGCCCTTGGATGGCACCATGGCTTGCGCCAGCACCACCATGTCGGCATCGATCTCCACATTCTGCCCGGTGAGCGTGTCGGTGCCGAGCACGCGAACCTTGCCGTCCTTCCGGTAGAGTCTGGAGACGCGGCCGCGCAGATAGAGGGTGTCGTTGTCCTCCATGGTGCGCTGCACGAACTCCTCGTAACCCTTGCCGCCGGAGCGGATGTCGATATAGAAGATATAAGCGCGACCATCGGGTACATGGTGCTTGTAAAGTTGGGCATGCTTGGCGGTGTACATGCAGCAAATCTTGGAGCAATAGGCACAATGCTTCGCGGGGTCGCGCGATCCGACGCACTGGATGAAAACCACCTCTTTGGGCACCTTGTGATCGGAAGGGCGCAGCACATGCCCCTGGGTCGCGCCCGAGGCCGAGCACAGACGCTCGAATTGCAGGCCGTCCAGTACATCCTCGATCTTGCCGCCGCCCAGCTCCGGCATGTTTTCCTGATCGTACAGATCGAAGCCGGTCGCTACCACGATAGCGCCGACATTCTCGGTTACCGTCTCGGGGCGCATGTCATAGTTGATGGCTTCGGACGCGCAGACATCCTTGCACTTGCCGCAGACGACCGGATTCAGCCCCAGACAGGCGCTCTCATCGAGCGTGTAGCTGGCCGGAATGGCCTGTGCGTACGGGATGTAAATGGCGCGCCGCGCGTTCAGGCCGATCTCGTATTCGTTAGGCACCACGACCGGGCAGACCACGGTACATTCGTCGCAAAGCTTGCATTTGTCGGGATCGACAAAAGTGGGTCTCTTCTGGATCTTGACCTGGAAGTTGCCGACGGACCCCCCGAGCTCCTGCACCTCGCTGTAGGTCATCAACTTGATGTTCGGGTGGCGATTCAATTCGACCATCTTGGGCGACAGCACACACTGCGAACAGTCCAGTGTCGGGAAAGTCTCGGAAAGCTGGAGCATGCGGCCGCCAATGGTGGCCTGCTTCTCGACCAGCACCACCTCCACACCGGCATTGGCGATGTCGAGCGCAGCCTGGATGCCTGCGATGCCTCCGCCGATGACCATCGCGCGCCGGGTGACGGGAACCGAAATCGCCTCCAGCGGTTTGTTGCGATTGACCCGCCGCACAACGCTGCGCGAAATCTTGATCGCCTTCTCGGTGCCCTTGGCCTTGTCTTTATGAACCCAGCTGCACTGCTCGCGAATGTTGGCGATCTCGCAGGTGAAATTGTTGATGCCTGCACGCGTGGCGTTGTCGCGGAAGGTCTTTTCGTGCAGATTCGGCGAACAGCAGGTAACGACAACACTGTCCAGCTCATTGTCCTTGATCGCCTGAATCACCGACTCCTGGCCCGGCTCGGAACACATGTAGACGTATTCCTGGGTGAAGGAGACGGTATTCTCGTCCGCCATCTCCTTGGCCACTCGCGCCACATCGACGGTGGCGGCGATATTGGTGCCGCAATGACAGACAAAAACGCCGGTGCGTTTCTTGCTCATGACGCGTCTCCGCCGTTTTCCTGGCTTATCAGATCCATGCCATATTCATAACCCTTGTCGAATGCCTTGATATTGATTTTCAGGAAACGATCGGGAACCAGGCCCGGCAGGGCCTTCTTCATGGCATCGGCAGTGGCCACGCCGGTAACCGCGGTAAAAAAGCCCAGCGCCACCAGATTGGTGAACAGACGATTGCCCAGCTCCTCGGCAAAGCGGGTCGCCGGCACACGATAAAACCGGATGCCAGGATGTTCGCTGCGAGGTTTGACCAGATCAAGTTCGGCAATCAGGATGCCACCCTCTGTCACATCGGGGCCAAACTTTTCATAGGCTTCCTGAGACAAGGCCATCACGACGTTCGGATGGGTGATATAGGGATACAGAACACGCTCATCGGAAACCACGACCTGCGCCGAACAGGCGCTACCGCGCGCCTCCGGGCCGATGACCTGGGTCATGGTGGAGAACTTGTTGTCGTACAAGGACACCGCCTTGCCAGTAATCAGGGCGCAGCGGATGATGCCCTGGCCGCCGAATCCCGAAAACTTGATTTCTTGAGTGCTCATGCGCGCGATTCCTACTTACGGGTTTTCTTGGGTGCAGCCTTGGCCGCAGCCTTGGTCTTCGCGACTGCCTTGGGTGCAACTTTCTTGACTGCCTTTGGCGCAGCTTTCTTGACTGCCTTGGGTGCGGCCTTCTTGACTGCCTTGGGTGCCGTCTTGGGAGCAGCCTTCTTCGCCGGGGCCTTGGCAACCGCTTTCACTGCCGCTTTTTTAACGGGCTTGGCTTTCGTCGCAGCCTTCGTTGCTGCAGCCTTCACCGGTGCCTTTTTAGCCGTCTTGGCGGTAGCTTTCTTCGCAGCAGACTTGGCCGGTGCCTTTGGTTTCGCGGCTACGGCTTTTGGCTGGGCGTCTTCTTCCGCCTGCATGGCGGCACGACGGGCAGCGACTCTTTCCTTCTCGGCTTTTTCCTCTGCCTCGCGTTCGGGAATGGTCTTGCCGTAGAGCTGATAATCGTCCCCGACCAGCTTGATGCTGCATTTATCGGAAGCTTCCAGATAGGTAGGCTTGCTCTTTTCGACAAATTTGCCGACAACAATCTTGCCCTGGAAATCGACCGCCGTCTCGCGGGTGTCGCAGCCATGCTTGAGGATCGAGTTGTCCTGGTAATTCTGCAGCTGATCGACGCCGTCGCCGAGGCGGTTGCGGCGCAGATAGAGCGTCGGACAGGGTGAAATGATCTCGATAAAGGAGAAACCCTTGCGCAGCAGCGCTTCTTCCATCGACTGGGTAACGTTTCGCGAATGCATCGATGTCCAGCGTGCGATGTAAGTGGCACCACAGGCATCCATCAGGAACGGCAGGCTGAACGGATATTCGTAATTGCCATAGGGCGTGGTCGAGGCCGACGCGCTACCGGGTGTGGTCGGCGTGACCTGACCGCCGGTCATGCCATAGGTGAAATTGTTGTTGCAGATGACCACGATGTCCATGTTGCGCCGTGCGGCATGGATCAGGTGATTGCCGCCGATGCCGGACAGGTCGCCCTCACCGCTGAAAACCACCACCGTAAGTTCGGGGTTGGCCAGCTTGACGCCGGTGGCAACAGGAATGGCGCGGCCGTGTGTGGTGTGGATCGAATCGAAGTTGACATAGCCCGCGACACGTCCGGTGCAGCCGATACCCGACACCACGACCAGTTTCTTGGGATCGATGCCGCTGCGCTTGACCGCCTCGGCAAAGGAGTTCACTTCGGAGCCGATGCCGCAACCGGGACACCAGATATGCGGCATGCGGTCCATGCGCAGGGTGCCGCACATGGGACTGCCGGCCTTGAATTTTTCGATATCAGTATTCATTCGCTTGCCTTTCTGATGGCATCCAGGATGACCTCGGGATCATGCACCGCGCCGCCGCAGTGATTAACGCTGATTGTCTTGCAATGACCTCCGGCGTTGCGCTCCACTTCGAGCACCATCTGTCCGTAGTTGATTTCCGGCACGACAAACGCCTTGATCTTTGGCGCCAGTTCGCGGATGCGTTTCTCGCAGAACGGCCAGATGGTAATCATGCGCAGCGAACCGACCTTGATGCCTTCCTTGCGCGCATCCTGGATGGCCTTGACCGCGATGCGCGATGTGATGCCATAGGACACCACCACAACATCTGCACCATCGATCTGATCCTCATCGAGGCGGATGATCTCGTCGGCGTTGCTGTTGATCTTTTCCATCAGGTGCGTGACCACGACCTTGCCCTGTGCTGCTGTCGCGAGCGGGTAACCCTTCTCGTTATGAACCAGACCGGTAATGTGGAAGTTGTAGCCGTCGCCCGCGCGCACCATGGGATGACCACCCTGGCAGTCGAACTTGTAGGGACGACAATCCTCCACAGGACCGCTGTAATTGTTGCGCGGAAGTACCTTGATCTGGTCGGCCGGCGGAATGACCACCTTCTCATGCATATGGCCGACGGTTTCGTCGGTCAGGATGACGACCGGCACCCGGTAGAATTCGGACAGATTGAAGGCCTCAATGGCGAGATCGAAACATTCCTGCGGGCTGTCGGGACACAGCGCAATCATCATATTGTCGCCATGCGGGCCCCATTTCGCCTGCATCATGTCCTGCTGGGCGGTCAGCGTGGGCGAGCCGGTCGACGGGCCGGCGCGCTGCACGTTGGCAATCACCATCGGTGTCTCGGTCATGCAGGCCAGACCAATATTTTCAGTCATCAGCGAGAATCCCGGACCGCAGGTCACGGTCATTACCTTCTGTCCGGCCCAGGCCGCGCCGATATTGGCGGCGATGGAAGCCAGCTCGTCTTCCATCTGGATGAACATCGCACCCACTTCGGGCGCCCGCTCGGCAAAGCGCTCGGCGGTTTCGGTCGAGGGCGTGATGGGATAACCGGCGAAGAACCGGCAACCCGCCGCCAGCGCACCTTCAGCCAGCGCGTGGTCGCCATCCATGAAATGTGGGCCAGAGTCGACCCCTTTGGGGTCTGCTGCGAAAGTCTGCGCCTCGGCGTAACGTTTGCCGGAGCCGGCTTTAGCCTGCTCTGAAACTCCTGCGGGAGCTGCTTTTGCTCCGCTTCGCTTCGTTTTCACTTTTCCGTATCTCCTTTATTGGTTACTTCTTCCATTGTCACGAAGATGGAAAACTCCGGACAGATCATCTGGCAAAACATGCAATCGTGACAGGCATCAGGATTTTTGACATAGGGCGGGTGATAGCCCTTGGCGTTGTACTCGGGAGACATGTCCAACACCTTCTTCGGGCAGAACTGCACGCAGAAACCGCAACCCTTGCACCAGTTGGCGTTAATGTGGACTTTGCCACGCATCTGTTTGAGGTCGTTAAAAAACATGTTTCCTCCCTAGCCCAGGCCGCGGGCCTGCAAAGCCGGCAGCGGATCAATATGGTGGAGGTCGAAACGCAGCGCGGCATCGTCGCAGCCGAACGCCAGCGCCATCAACTGGGTAAAGTAAAGCACCGGCATATTCTGAAATTCGGGATTGAGACGTTTGGCGTCATCCTGGCGAAAATCCAGATTGAAAGCGCACAGCGGACAACTCACCACCACCAGGTCGGCCTGATCTTCGCTAGCCGAGCCCATGATCTTGTCGGTGCGGTCGGCGATAACCTCAGGCTTGTCGACCGTCTGGTAGGCACCGCAGCACTCGGTCTTGTGCGAAAATTCAACGGGTGTTGCACCGAGCGCGCGTATCAGGTCTTCCATGACCACCGGATTCTCGGCATCGTCGAAGGCGACCTCTTTCGGGCGCACCAGCAGGCAACCGTAGTAGCAGGCCACGCGCAGGCCCTCGAGCGGCCTGGTTACCTTTTTCGCCAGGTTATCGAAACCGACACGGTCGCGCAGGTATTCCAGCAGGTGCAGCACCTCGACGTCACCCTCATATTTCATTTCATCGAGGTACAGCAGCTCGTTGATGGTTTCCAGCGCGTCAGCGCGCTGTTTCACGTCGATGTTGGCGCGCTTGAGCGTGTTGTAACACATCGCGCAGGAAGTCATGAATTCGCTGGCCATGCCTTCCGTTTTGGCCTGCGTTTCCTTGACGCGGATCATGTTGGTGATCGGCGCCACGCGGTTCATGACATTGTCTGAATCCAGCGCATGCACCGTACCACAACAGTTCCAGCGATCCAGTTCCTCGACCTCCACGTCAAGTTTCGCCATCGACGAAACGGTGGACACATCAAAATTGGCCGCCTGATTTTTCAGTGTGCAGCCGGGATAGTAGGCGAGCTTCATCGGTTTATTCTCATTTCCCATTTAGGGGCTTCCCATCAGGAGGTCAGTTTACGCATAGCGCTGATCATGGCAATTGGCGGCAACACACTGCGCGCCTCGGAGGTTAATTCCTTGATTTCAAGATGATCATTGCGCTGCCCGCCGTCCATTGCCGTCTTGCGCAGCGCCTCGAAGACTTCTGCGATTCGTATGCCCTTGGGACAACGCGAGTTGCAGGTCAGGCAGGACACGCACATCCAGATGGCGCGCGTCGCCAGCAATTGCTGCTGCATGCCCAGCTGAGCCATGCGGATCATCTGGTTGGGCAATACATCCATGTGGGCCGCCATCGGGCAACCGGCGGAGCACTTGCCGCACTGGTAGCAGGCCAGCAACTTCTGGCCGCTGACTTTTTCAATCCG
>JBFKMJ010000065.1:0-6627 GCA_041629915.1 Gallionella sp. | reverse complement strand
CTGGGGCAGGCCCGGCGCTCTCTTGTTTTCGACAATGACCCAGTTCATTGACTGGCCTGATTCACAATCAGCGCCGGATCACCAAGCAGCGATGCGATGTTCAGCACGGTGACCTTGCCCTGATATATCCCCTGCACATAATCGATATTGCTCACGCCGTCCGAAGCGATGGGGGCCGCAAGCGCCGCAGGGTCGTATTTTTCGTTTCCCTCCACCGAATCCACCAGTAGCCCGACTTTCATGCCATGCGCGTGCACCACGATGATACGCGCCTGCTCGTTCCGTTCCGCAGGCTGGGTGCGGAAAAATTGCTGCAGGTCCAGCACCGGTAACAACTCGCCACGGCGATTGACCACCCCGGCCACGAAGGCCGGCGCGCAGGGTACGCGGGCAATATTGCCGGCATGAATGATTTCCTCGAGATAATCATAGGGTATCCCGTACCATTCGGCAGGACCCAGGCGGAAACGCAGATACTGGTCGCTCTGTTCCTGTCCGGCCGGCTCCACCACCTGTGCCAGCGCCTGTGCGCGTTGCTTCAGGATAGCCAGCACCGCCGGGTCGCGCGGCAGCAGGTCTCTGGCCAGTACTTTTCGGGGTGATTCCGGTTCGGGCGGCTGTGGCGGGGGTCGCTTTGCGTCCTGCGCAGTCTCGGTCACGAACGCCGCAACCGCGGGTTCATCCGGGTGCGCCGCAGCAGGGCGCAATGCCGCTTCAAACACCGGCTTCTGCAAGGGTGGCGGCAACTTGCGACTGGCGGGTTTTTTCCGTTTGTCGGTCATGGTTTGCCCTGCAGGATGCCCAGCACTTCTTTTGCCATGGCCCGGAATTCCGCTTTGGCCGCCTTGTCGTGCCACTCGTCCACGGCCAGCCCGCGTGCCAATGTTTCGCAATAGGCCACCCGCGAACCCAGGCGTGATTCAAGTTCCGGCATGCCGAATTCCGTCTTGACCGATGCACCCAGTTCGCGCGCCGAGCGGGTGTGCGCGCGAAAGCGGTTCCACGCGATGCGCGCGTCTACAGGGTGCCGGCTCAGGCGCGCCTGTTCGATGGTTTTCAGCAGATCGGTGGTGGCCCACACTTCCGCCACGCTGGGGCCCAGCGGAATCAGGCACAGATCGCTCATGACCAGCATGGCCCGCGTGACTTCGGCAATACGCGGCGGGCCGTCGATGACAATATAGTCCTGCGTTTCCGTCAGCTGCTGCACACTGTGCGCCAGATCGAGATGGCTGGCGGCAGCCATGACGGACAGCCTGCCCAGCCGTCCGGCACTGTTGCGCAACGCACCCCAGGACAGGCTGGTGCCCTGCGGGACATCGCCATCAATCAGCGTCGTGTTCCCTGCGCGCGCCAGTGCCGCCGCGAGATTGGTGGCGAGCGTCGAGCGCCCCGTCCCGCCTTTTAACTGCACGATGCTGATCACCTTAGCCATGCTGTGGTTCCGTGACTGTTGGATGAGTATTGATCGAATGTCCGGGTGCCCGGTTGAGGCTTTCATACATCTCGATCTCGTTGCGCAGGATGTCGGCGAAACGCCGGTAGGTCATGCCGTCGGCATTGTGCAATTCGCGCCCGGGCTCGCCCTGCGTGGCAAGCCGCAGGGCATTGCGCAAACTCTTCAGGCCGGCCGCTGCCTGCCCGGAGCGCAACAGCAGCAAACCCAGCTGGTAATGCGCCTCAAGAAATTGATGGTCAAGATAAATGACCTTGCGCAATGCCGCGACGGCTTCTTCACGGCGATCCAGTTCGTTAAGGACGATGCCCTGTATCAGATACACATGCTTGTCCGTCGGATCCAGTGCCAGGCTGGCCGCACAGGTCTGCAGGGCTTCATCCATCCGGCCCAGGTTGGCCAGCGCGATCGCCCGGCAGTATGCGATCTCGGCATTTGTCTGCGCTGCCGGCCAGCGCGCCAGCAAGGCCAGTGCTTCGAGCCAGTGTTCAGCCTTGAGCAGCGCCGATACCTCATCGAAGTCACTGGCGAGCGCCTGTCTTGCCTTGCCGGCAGGGGTGTCGCCGGATGACCGGGTGCGCAGCATCGCGTGCGCCCGGTCCGGCCTGATCAGCGCCTTTGGCCTGTCCGGCCGTACCTGACTCGCCATTTCGGGAGCGGGAGATTTCACAACGCCAGCCCGATTCTCGCGCCGGAAATAATAGGTATTGCTGCTGGACACATACTCGAAACCGGGCGCGCTCCAGCCCACCAGGTCGGAAGGGCCCACCAGCAGCAGGCCGTCATCGACCAGCGTATCGGCAAATCTGGCCATGATGTGATGCACGACCTGCGGTGCCAGGTAGATGAATACATTGCGGCACAGGATCAGGTCCATGTGATGGGTTTCGCCCAACACCGAAGGAAAAGGATCTTCGGCAAGATTGAGGTAGGCGAACTTCACGCATTGGCGCAGGGCCGGCCTGATTTCAAACTCGCGTCCGACCGGGATGAAGAAGCGGTCACGCACCGCGGCCGGCATGGCGCGGAACGACCAGGTGTCGTACTGCCCCTGTATGGCGTGGCGCAGCGCTTTGGTGTTGATGTCGGTGGCCAGCAGATGCAGGTTCCAGTCCTTCCTGTCGGGCAACAGATCCTCCAGCATCATCGCGAGCGTGTAGATTTCCTGTCCCATGGAACATCCCGCACTCCAGATGCGCAACGAGAGGTTGCCGCTTGCCCTTTTCTGCGCAATCAGTTGCGGCAGCAGTTCTTCACGCAACAGACTCATGGATTCCTCGTCGCGGAAAAAATAGCTTTCCCCCACGGTGATGCCGGCAATCAGGAATTCCAGCTCGGGTGTCACCGAAGGGTCAGCCTCCATCGCGGCCAGACAGTCCTTGCAACTTGCATGACCATAGCGTGGACACGCCTGTGCCATCACTTCGCGCAAATTCCTTAACTGATGATCCTGGATGATGATGCCGGTGCGTTGGGTGATGAAGCGGCACAGCGCTTCTTCCAGCGCCGGAGTCAACTGAAATGCCGGGCTGTCAATGATTTCTGCCATCAGTGCGCGCCTTCCGGCAGGGGGAGCAGGGGGGCGTCATCAAGTCCGCTCCAGTCAATCTCGAGCGTCTGCCTGACATCCAGCAATAAGGCCGTGCCGTGGCGGGTGTTCAGGGATGCCCAGAAATGGGTCCGGCTTTCTGCGAGCTCATCCGTCATCTGCGCCGCTTCCTGGCGGAGGGGTTCAATGCCCAATATCTCGCTGACAATCAGACCGGTTTCCTGCTCGCCGTCTTTGCAGACGATTAACGGCGTATCGGCGGTGTAGGCCGGGATATCAGACAGTCCGATGCGCACACCCAGATCGATGACGGGAATGTTGCGTCCCCGCAGGTTCATCAACCCGGCAAGATAGTCCGGCCCCTGCGGCACCGGCTGCAGCAATACCAGAGACAGCACATGTTCCACCTGTTCCAGGTCCATGCAGAAAATCATGTTCGCGACCCGGACGCACAGCGCCTGATGCGGCGTAGCGATACCGGGTGTGCCTTCCGGCTCCGGCTGCGCTGCGGCGCTGAATGGCAGGGCCTCAGCCATTCTCATCCTTGTGATACCAGTCCCATATCTTGCTTTTGTCTATTTCACCAAAAACCGTTTCGCTGAGATCGGTTCCGGAGTGTCTGGGACGTACCAGGTCCTGCGGCCGGGTTTTCACAATATCCATGAACACGGCCATCAGCTTCGGATCCCAGTAGCCTTTGGCCGTTTCCTCGTTCAGGATTTCAAGCACTTTCTCGTGCGGGAAAACGGGTTTGTAGGGGCGCGCGTATGACAATGCATCGAAAATATCGACGATCTGGAACACACGCGCCAGCAGCGGAATGTCTTCGCCGGCCAGACCATCCGGATATCCGCTGCCGTTCCATTTTTCATGGTGGCAGCGAATGATGTCCACCGTTTTTCTCATAGAATGCAGCGGTGCGCACAGGCCGGCGCCAATGGTGACATGCTGTTTCATGATTTCCCATTCGTCCGGATCAAGCTTGCCTTTCTTGAGCAGGATGGCATCCGGGATACCGAGCTTGCCGATATCATGCATGACGCCGCCGCGCCGCAGGGCTTCCAGATCGTTCGGGGGCAATTGCAGGGCCTTGCCCAGTACCACGCTGGCATGCGCCAGACGGTCGCAGTGGTCGCCGGTGTCATGGTCGCGCGCCTCCACCATGCGCGCCAGGGAAAACAGCACCGCTTCGGTGTCGTCCAGCCGGTCGATCAGGCGTTTGCGCGCAACCGCTGCATGCACCCGCGCCACCAGCTCGACATTATTGAAAGGCTTGGTGACGTAATCGTCGGCGCCGGCTTTCATGCCGCGCACGACGGCATCGGTTGCGTCCACGGTGGTCAGGATGATGACCGGCAGCAGCGTCAGATTCAACTCTTTGCGGATGCGCCGGGTGGCCTCGAACCCGTCCATGCCGGGCATCATCACATCCATCAATACCACGTCCACCGCGTTGTCGCGCAAATACTCCAGCGCGGCTTCGCCGCTGGCCGCCTCCACCACTTCAAATTCCGGCTTGACCAGGGTCAGGCTGATCAGTTTCCGGGTGGTGGCCATGTCATCGACAATCAATATGCGGGCCGCTGTGTCTTCCATGCCTTCCCCCTGCTGTTTTATTATTCTGTTTTTCAACTTTGGTGTTTCTGCGGTTCACCCTATTTCACTTGTTCCACCTGGGGTGAGGCCAGACTTCCGGCGCCATTGGCGACCCGGTCGCGACCGCTCAACTTGGCCTGGTACATTCTCTCATCCGCCGTTTTCAGCAATTCCTCTGATGTACAGGGGCGGGTGGGCGTCCAGTCGGCAACCCCGATGCTGCATGTGATCTGTCCGGCAGTCAGACCGCCGATGGTGCTGCTGCGGACGCTGTTCAGGATGCGCTGTGCCAATTCGCTCGCGTCCGCCAGCGAGCAATGCGGCGCCAGCACCACAAACTCCTCTCCGCCATAGCGCACCAGGATGTCGGAGGCGCGCAGATGCTCTGTCACTGCGCGCGAAAAATCGACCAGCACCTCGTCTCCCTTGACGTGGCCATAATAGTCGTTCACTTTTTTGAAGCGGTCGATGTCGAGCATCAGGCACGCCAGCGGGTGGCCATAACGTGCGCACTGCGACAGTTGATTCTCCAGCCAGTCCCACAGGTAGCGCCGGTTATACAGGTGGGTGAGTGCGTCGCGGATGCTGGCCTCCCTGAGCGCGATTCCCTGTGCCATGAGCGCGTCGGAGCGGCGCACGCTGTCGGTCATGTCGAGTATGCTGACCAGCGCATAAATGCCTTCTGCACGCGCCAGCGGGGCAAGGTGGGCCTGTTGCTGCATCATGCTTGGCCCGGGAGCGGCGCTTTCTTCCAGCGGAATCGGAATGATGTAGCGATTGAGCGTCTGCGACAGCATCTGGTGGGCGCGATACCGGATTACATTCTTGATTGCCGACTCCAGACGCAGATTCTGCAGGCCGGGGAACAGCTCGGGCAGGGTCTTGCCAGTGGCAATGCCAGCCGGTATGTTTGTCCTGGTGGCCAGCCAGTCGTTCCAGTAACAGATGCGCTGTGCGTCATCCAGCACCAGAACGCCGATCGGCAGAAAATTCAACGCTTCGGTTTCGTGATCTTTCCACATGATCAGACTTTGATGTTCCCGCTGGCAAAGTCATGCAGGCGCGTCAGCATGGCAGACAGGGAATATACCGTCAGCGCCAGCACCAGCGAACCGCTGACCTGTTTATGGGTGGCGTTCAACCGGGCGTCGAGGACGATAACGTGGTGTTGTGTTCCGTTTGCCGACGTGCGCCGAAACAGGGCGTCCAGCGCTTTTTTGCCATAGCCTGGCACGCCCAGATGAATCTCAACCTTCAACAGATCGGCCATCACCGTGATGGCCGAGGAGATGATGATGTTGGCGATCTCGGTCATTGCCTCATGCTCGAAAATACGCATATCCGTGCCTTCCAGCAGGGGCTTATGGCCGATCAGCGAGCTGATCAGCGTCCTGCTTTGCTCGAGCGGCAGCAGCAGCAGGGAATATCCTTCCAGCCCGCCGCTGAGTTCCTGTCCGGCGCATACCGCATCCTCCTGTTGCGCCAGCCCCAGTGTGGAAAATAAATCTTTCGCCTCAACCACCCTCGCGGTGGGGATGGACACCAGGATTTCGTCATTGAGCAGCAACGATAACTGCGTCGCCGCACGGCTCATGCCGATATTGGCGATTTCAATGAGTGCGTCCTGCTCGAAGGGGGACAGGGTGGTCATGGCAACTCGTTCAGGATGGCCCGGATCAGATCATGGGTGATGGGCTTGGGAAATACCTTTTTGATGCCGGCCGCGCGTGCGGCGTCCTGTATGCTCTGCTGGGTGTTGGCCGTGAGCAGGACGCAATTGCCTCCCACCCCCGCATCACGTAACGCGGCAGCCACTTCCATCCCGTTTTTATCCGGCATGTTGTAGTCGATCACGATCAGCTCGGGCTGCACTTCCCGGGCCTTTTCCAGCGCGTCCGCAACGGTGCTGGCTTCATGCAATTCGTAGTTTTCTGCTTGCGGAAGGTGCATCCTGAACAGCATGCGCGAAGTCATGCTGTCATCGATAATTAAAATCTTGCGCATCTCTACTCCTATAGCCCGAAGG
>JBFKMJ010000064.1:0-6642 GCA_041629915.1 Gallionella sp. | reverse complement strand
GGGTTGCGGCAGTTGTTCGGCTACCTGTCTGCGCGCCGCCATTGATGTCAAGAATGTCACGCAGTTGCAGATCCATGAAATGATCGAAGCGTGCCTGGCTTGAGATAAAGAAACCAGGATTGAAATAAGGAAATCAGATGTCGGAACAACAAGCCTATGAACCAAAAGTCGTCGCTTTCCTGTGCAAGTGGTGCTCGTCGGCAGGCAGCGATCTGGCTGGGGTCTCGCGCATCCAGTACCCGGCCAATGCGACGCCGATCACCATTCCATGCACGGGTGCCGTGTCGCCGATGTATATCCTGTCAGCCTTCAACAAGGGGGCAGACGGTGTGCTGGTGTCCGGTTGCCATATCGGCGATTGCCACTACATCGAAGGCAATTTCCTGGCGCGGCGAAAAATGCATCTGACCATGGAACTGCTCAAATTCATCGGCGTCGAGCCGAACCGTTTCCGGATGTCCTGGGTCTCGGCGGCAGAAGGCGCCAAGTTCGCCCAGGTCGTTACCGATTTCGTCAATGATCTGAAGCCGCTAGGGCCGCAGGACAAGCTGAAGAAAGTGGTTGCACATGATTAATATTCAGGATATCCGCGAAACCGCGAGAGATATGCTCGCGAAGGGCGAAGTTCGTGCCGTTATCGGCTACCGGCGCGGCAGTCGCGGCATGCTCGCCGAACCCGCCTTCATCACCAATCCGGAACAGGCCGACGAGCTGGTGTGGGATCCGTCCTGTTTTCACAATCTGTCCCTGTATCTGGTCGAGGATCGCAAGTTCCTGGCCCATCTCAACAAGACTTCCGATGCGCCGATTGCGATCATGGCCAAGGGATGTGACGCACGCTCCATCGTTGTGCTGCTGCAGGAAAACTATTTCAAGCGTGAGGATGTGTACATCATCGGCGTGTCCTGCGAGGGTACCGGTGTCGTGGACGAGCGCAAGCTGGCCCCGCACCTGAACGGTTTCCAGGCTACGGACGGTGCTTTTGACGGTGACGAATTCGTGTTCACCACTGCCGAAGGCGAGAAGCGCCTGCCGGCGCGCGACGTGATGGCGGATCGTTGCCTGGAATGCCGTACTCCCTTTCCCAAAGAGAACAATGTCGTGTTCGGCGAGGACAAGACCGGACGCGAACTGGCAGAGCCGTTCGCCGCGCTTGCCCGCTTCGAGGCGCAGGATGCAGGCGAGCGCTGGGACTTCTGGGAGCACCATTTCGACCGCTGCATCCGCTGTTTCGCGTGCCGTTCGGTGTGCCCGATGTGTTATTGCGACGAGTGCGTGGTGGACAGCATTACCTTCCCGGTCAACGCGGCAACCACGGCAGAAGAGAAAGCCAACCGCATCCGCTGGATCGAGCGCTCGGCAACGCGTTCCGAAAATATCACCTATCTCATGACGCGTGCCATGCATCTGGCTGGCCGCTGCACCGATTGCGGTGAATGCGAGCGCGCCTGCCCGGTCAATGTTCCGATACGGCTGCTCAATAACAAAATGGAGCGGGAAGCACGCGAAAAATTCGGCTTTGAGCCTGGGGCGAGTATCGGAGGTCCATCGCTGGTCGCCTCCTTCCTCGACAGTGACCCCGGCGATTTCATCAGGTAATGGCATGGAAAAAATTCTAGACAAGCAACAGATTGACAGCTGGGTTGCCGCATTATCCGACTGGGAAGTGCATGCACCGGTGCTGGAAGACGGTATCTGGTCATACCAACCGGTCAGCGGTGCGGTTCGGCTCGATCACCCCAACACCAAGCAGTCGCCCAAGGAGTTCGCCTTCCCGCAGCGCGAGATATTTTTCTCGTTCGAGCAGATCAAGGGTGAGGCGCCGCGCCTGACGCAGGTATTGCCGAAAACGCCACACTATGCCGTGTTCGGTGTCCGCCCGTGCGATGGCCGGGGCGTGCCGCGCATGGACAAGGTGTTTACCGACCACGTTGATGACCCGTATTACAACGCGCGCCGCAAGAACGTGGCCTATGTCGGCCTGGCCTGCAACAAGCCGCCCAGCCCCAACTGTTTCTGCCTGTCAGTCGGTGGTTCGCCGGTTTCCACCGACGGCCTCGATGTCCAGTTGACCGATATGGGCGACCGCTACTTTGTGAAGGCGGTCACCGAGACCGGCAAGGCGATGATGACGGCAGCCGGCAGCCTGTTCGCCGAGCCGTCCGCTTCCGACAAGAAGCAGCTGAAGCAGACCCATGCCGAGGCAGTGGAATATCCGCAGCGCAAGATCAACGATCCGGATGGGGCGCCAGCCAAGCTTGAGGCGCAATTCGATTCGCCGCTGTGGGAAGAAATGGCGCGGGCCTGTATCGGCTGCGGTATCTGTACCTTCCTGTGCCCGACCTGTCATTGTTTCGACATCAACGACGAAGTTCAGAACAAGGCACCCCTCAAGGGGGAGCGGGTTCGCACCTGGGACAACTGCCAGTTCCCGGATTTCACCATGCACTCGTCCGGTCATAACCCGCGCGAGAATACCGCTGCCCGTTTGCGCCAGCGGGTGAATCACAAGTTCCAGTATTTCCACAAGAATTTCGGGATACATCAATGCACCGGATGCGGCCGCTGTGTCAGCGAATGCCCGGTGGGAATCGATATTGTCACCGTCGTCAATAAGGTAACCGAAAATGTCGGATAACATTTATCTTCCGCAGCTGGCCAGAATCGCGCACGTCAAAGAAGAAGTGGCCGGCGAACGTTCCATTAAAACTTTCCGCGTCGAGCCTGTGGACGGTGAGCTGTTCGACCACCAGTGCGGCCAATGCGCGATGCTTTCCATCTTCGGCCGCGGCGAATCGATGATATCGATAGCCTCCTCGCCGCTGATCAGGGAATACAAGCAATTCAGCATCATGCGTGTGGGGCGGGTGAGTTCCGCCTTCCATGAGCTGGAGGTTGGTGACGTGGTCGGCATCCGGGGACCTTACGGAAACAACTTCCCGATTGATGACTGGCGCGGCAAGAATCTGGTCTTTATCGGTGGCGGCTGCGGCCTGGCGCCGATCTGGCCGGTCATCACCACTGCAGTGGCGCAGCGCGACAACTTCAAGAACATCACTGTATTTTATGGCGGTCGTTCTCCGCGCGACATCATGTACCGGGCAGAACTCGATAAATTGCGCGATGCCGCCGATGTTCACCTGTCCGTGGACAAGGCTGAAGAAGGCTGGGATTCCTATTGCGGTTTCGTGCCGGCCAACGTGATGGACAAGGCGCCCTCGCCCAGCAATGCCATCGCGATCACCTGCGGACCGCCGATCATGATCAAGTTCGTGATCCAGAATCTGCGTGAGATCGGCTTTACCGATGACCAGATTTATACAACCATCGAGAACAAGATGAAATGCGGCGTGGGCAAATGCGGCCGCTGCAATGTCGGCAAGGATTATGTCTGCGTCAAGGGACCGGTCTATTCGTGGGCTGAACTGAAGGACCTGCCGGAAGAGTATTAATTTAGTCATTAGTCGCCAGACGTTGGCTATTGGTTAAAAACTGTATCTGGTTTAACTAACGGCTAATGACTGCAGACTAGCGACTGATTTCAGGAATTTGATCAATAAGGGAGTAACAAAACCATGAACATCAGCGGAATGCTCCATGGAGCAGGGCTGCTCAAGATCGTCGATTTTCCGGCCTCTGAGGTGCTCGGTCCGGAAGCCAGCGAACATGAAATCCACAGTCTGATCGAGCGTTGCGGTTCGGTCTTCGTCAAGCCCATATTCAAGGGCGGCATCGGCAAGAAAGGCAAGTCCGGGCTGATCGGGCGTGCCAGTGACCTCAAATCGGCGCTGGCCGAGAAAGAGCGTCTGTATTTTGCCGAATACAAGGTTGGTGGTGCCGTTTACAAATCGCGCGGCGTGACTTTCGAAGGCGCCGTTCCGGCCCAGCACGAGATATATTTCTCGATTACCGATTCGACCCGCTATCGTGCGCCGGTGATGACGCTTACCCATCACGGCGGCGTTGACATCGAAGAGCTGGACAAGACCCAGATCATCGAAGTCCCGTTTGACCCGCTGACCGGGCTCAAGTCCTTCATTGTTTCCAACGCACTGACCGATCTTGGCGCGCCCAAGGAAATTATTTCACCGCTGGTGCAGCACCTGCCGAAGCTGTGGGATCTGTTCCATCATTACGGCATGTCAACACTGGAACTGAACCCCATCCGCATGATGGAGACAAAATCCGGCTCGCTGGTTCCGGTGGCCTGCGACTTCAAGTGCGGCTTTGACCGCGATGATCCGCGCATCAATCGCCTGTCACTGCCTGACGACCTCTTCGTCACCGAGGTCAACGACTTCGAGCAGGAAATCAACGAGCTGCGCACCTACCAGGGGCAGAGCGACGTTTACGTGATCAACGACAAGGGCACCATCCTCGCACCGACCTTTGGCGGTGGCGCGAACTCGCTGGTCACCGAGGTGCTCGGCAACGACGCCATCATCTCCTCGGATTTCGGCGGCAACCCGCCGTACGCAAAGATGTACGAAGTGATGCGCATCTGCCTCAAGTATTACCTCAAGCAGTCGAACGTGCTGTTCGTCATCGGCGGCAAGGCCAACAATACCGACATTTTCGTCACGTTCCGCGCGATGGCCGATGCGCTGCGCGACTACTTCAGCGAACATGGTCCGACGCCGGTGTATGTGGTGATTGGCCGCGGCGGCCCGCAGCTGATCCGCGGCATGGGTGCATACAAGGATGTGCTTGACGCATTGCGGCTGCCCTACAAGATTTTCGGTTTCGATTCCGCAATGACTGACGTGGTGAACTATGCGCAGGCGGCGGATCAATGGATGAAGAGCGGCGGGCGCGCCGAAGTGGCGAAGCTGCTGGGTTTGCCACCCGACGCCTGATGAATTGTGCAGGTTGGGCCGGCGCGATTATGCGCCGTAGCCCAACAACAGAATTTGAGCTCTGTTGGGTTGCGCGATAATGCTGCTAACCCGACCTACATGAATAAAATTATGCAAAGGTGATTGCAATGAGAAAGCCTGGTATCGAGAATTTTGAATATTATGTCGGCATCCGCTCGCTGGCCGATATTGCGACCAAGGAAGACCGCGTCTGCGTGCTGAATATCCTGGGTAACGAATCGCGCTCCGTGACGCCGGTCAGCCATACCTATTCCGGCGGCAATATCGTGTTCGGCACCTCGCCGGGACGCCGCGGACAGGCGCTGGAAACGCCTATCGGCAACATCCCCGTTTACAACAACGTGCGCGAGGGCATGGAAGCCGGGCACAAGTTCAACGTCGGCGTCGTTTACCTGCCACCGTCAGCGGTGCGCGACGGCGTTGCCGAGCTGATTCGCGTCAATCCTGACGTCGAGAAGGTCATTATCCTCACCGAAAAGGTGGCGGTGCATGACACCCGCGAGATACGCGCACTCGGACAGCAGCGCGGCGTGGACATCTTCGGCGCCAACTGCCTGGGTGTGGCGGACTCATGGAACCAGGTACGCATCGGTGGCGCGCTGGGCGGCGACAAGCCTGCTGAAACGCTGCGCAAGGGTTCGATCGCGATCTTTTCCAACTCCGGAAATTTCACCACCACTATCGCCAATTATCTGTCGATCGGCGGATGGGGGACAACGACGCTGGTTTCCAGCGGCAAGGACATCTACATCAACTACGCCGTTCCCGAATTCGCTTTTGCGATGGCCAACGACGAGCGCACCAAGGCGGCGGTGCTGTACTCCGAGCCGGGCGGCTATTACGAACAGAAAGTCGAATTCGACAAACCGGTGGTGGCCTGTGTGGTCGGCCGCTGGAAGGCGAACCTGACGCGCGCAGTCGGTCATGCCGGCGCAATCGCCGGATCGGGCGACGATGCGCGCGCCAAAGAAGCCTGGTTCATGGAAAAATTCGGCGTGGACAGCCTGTTCACCCCGGACAATCCTGTGTGCTCGAAAAAGGGCGCGGTGGTCACCAATATTGCCTACATACCGCAGGCGCTTACCGAAGTGATGCGTCTGAATGGCGTTGAGCGGGACTTTCCATCCGAGGGCAACCTGGAGCTGAAGCCGTGGTTTGGCGACAACCAGGGACTGAAGCTGCCGCCCGAACTCGACATTCCTGTGGTCAAGGCCATGGCTCCGTACGACGAGCAGATCGCCGAACTGCTCAAGCATGTCGGTGCCATCTTCCCGCGCCAGTCGATGAAAGACTGTTCGGGCAGCTCGGTGATGGACCCCAAGACCCAGGTCACCAAGGTCAACAACATTTCCATTCTCGATACCGCCAAGCAGCCGCTGGAATCCAATCTGTGCATGGCACTGGTGCGCGAGCTCAACGATGCCAATGACAATACCCTGTTCAACCTGGCCGTCGCGGCGCGCGTCAACCTGCATGGCGAGGCCATGCTGGCCGCTGCCGATGCGGCGCGCGAGGCCGGTAATGCACCCAACACGGCCATCAGCGCGGCAGTCGCGCTGCTCGGCCCGAAGCGGGTGGATAACGCACGCAATGCGGCCGACACACTGACCGAGCTGTTTGCCCACTCCGGCCTGCTGACCGGCGAAGATGAACAGGCAAAAGTCACACCGGCCACGGCCACCCCGGAACAGCTGGCTACGCTGCTCGGCAAGGCACCGGATGCGCAGGCCGAGGCGATGCTCAAGGCTTTCGACAAGCGCAAGGG
>JBFKMJ010000063.1:0-6746 GCA_041629915.1 Gallionella sp. | reverse complement strand
TAGTGGAAGCCGCTGTTCGCGGCGGCAATCAGCACCGTGCGGCTGACAAAACCCGACAGGACATAGCCGATCACCAGAATGACGGAGGCGGAAAAGATGCGCGGCATGTAGCCGAAGAAATGCGCCACCATCTGATCGATTGCCGCGACCCTGAGCGCGCTCATCCCGGCCATCAGCGTCACAATGGCCAGCAACCAGAACGCGATGGCGCCGAGAATGGCGGAAGGTTTGGCCCATACATCGCCTTTGCGTATCAGGGTGGTGAATCCCATGCGGTCGGACCAGTTGTCGAAGCTGACCGCCACCAGAAGTTTTACCAGGATGATTCTGAATATCTTGGCCAGCACAAGGCCGACGAGCAGGATGACCAGCATGGCCAGCAGATTGGGCAGAAAACTCTGGAACTTCAGAAACACTTCCTGCAAAGGTTCGAGCATCAGGTTCAGAAATTCTGTCATGACTCATTCTCCTTTATGTTGTTTCCAGCGGGTTGTCAGGTAGTCCTTGCTGCTTTCGAATTCCAGGCAGAGTTTTTCGATCTCGGCTTCCGCCTCGGCCGCTTCCATGTGTTCGGCGGCCAGAATGAATGCGGCTGTTTTTCCGACATAAAGGGGCGTCAGGGACTTGATCAGCTGTTCGGCCGGCAGTTTCTTCTGGTGGAAGGCGATGGCGTAATCGTAGATGACCCGCGTCCACAGACCGGGCGGAAAAGCAAATTCGTCATCACCCAGTGTGCCCAGCCGTTCCACCTCTCCGAGATCGCCGGCGCCGAGGATGTCGAGCCAGACCTCGCGCAGGTTGCCGAGGCTTTCGCGAAAAAGTTTCAGCATTCTGGCGGTATTGACGCTGACGTGTTCCAGTCCGACGGTGTATTCGAAACCGAAGGTCGTCACCGGCTCGGAGCCGCGGATCGGCGCCCAAGTGTCGGCATAATTTTCCATCAGGTCAAAGGTGGCGCTGACCACCTGGTAGAGCATGCTGCTCAGATCGGAGCCCGGATCCTTGGCATCATGTATTTTGGCGCCGAGGAAGGATTGGGCAATCTTGAAGCCGTTGGCAATCGCCGTCGTGGTCATCCAGATATCGATGCCGAAACGCGCGACATCCGTCTGCCATACATCCTTGCTCAGATAGAACTGCGCCAGCCTGCCGGAGAAGCCGAAATCACCGCCGATCGGCTGCCGCACCCGCTTGCCATAGAGCATGCGGGTGAGCGGATAGACGATGCTGTTGGTAATGGTGCCGTCGAATTTGTGGCGGTGATAAAGCGGGGCGACGTAGTCGAAGCCGCTGTTCAGAACCGGTTTTACCAGCAGCTCGATCCACTCGGGAGTGATGCTTCTGAGGTCGGAATCGACCACTACGCAAGCCTTCGCGTCCAGCCTTTGCGCGATCTCGAAAACGGAGCGGAAGGCGCTGCCCTTGCCGGGAATGCCGGTATAGGGAAAGACCAGCTTGGAGATGGGCGCCACCCGGTGATGCAGAAGGATGGCGCTGAAATCTTCGACGGAGGTTTTGTGCACGACTTCCATGGTGCCGTCGCTGGAACCGCCATCGGAGTTCACGATGACCGCCCTGTGATCGGGAAAGTATTTGCCCAGACCCGCCTGTACCGCACGGACCACATGACCAATGGTGCGCGCATTGTTGTAGCTCGGAATGCCGACAACGATGTCAGCATGAGATATTTTCTCAAGCTGGTCGTGCACTTCTGTCCTGAAGGTAACGGTATTCATCGTCCGGATTTCCTCCTCAGCTTGCTGCACTATACTCCATGCTACGCAGGTTGCCAGTGCCTCCCCGGCCTGTTCAACAGCATGATCTGCATATCCATGACGTTCGTGCCGGTCGGCCCGGTCAGGACATGGTTTTGCCCTCCCGACGAAGTGTCGAGTTGCCGGAAGAAACGGTAAGAATCATTGTCATTCAGATATCGGGCCGGATCGAGCCCGAGGCCGCGTGCCAGTGCGGCCGTGCCGCCATCCACGATCGCGCCTGCCGCATCGGTCGGGCCGTCGCCGCCATCGGTGCCGGCGGAAAGCAGGGATACGCCTTCCCATCCCTCGGCCGCCAGCGCAAAGGCCAGCGCGAGCTCCTGGTTCCTGCCGCCTTTTCCCTGTCCACTGACCGTGACCGTCGTCTCGCCGCCGGACAGCAGACAGAGCCGCTCGCCCGGTTGCAATCCGGCCAGCGCCGCCTGTGCGGCATTGGCCAGATGACGGGCGGCATCGCGCGCCTCGCCCTGCAGTTCGGCGCCGATGATTTCTGCCCTGAATCCGAGTTGTCGGGATTTTGCGCCTGCAGCGGCCAGCGCCAGGCTGAGGGCGCCGACAATCACGTTGCGGGTCTGGTCAAGGCAGCGATCACCGCTTTTCATCGTCTCTGGGATTATTCCGTTTGCGCCTTTCTGCAGGTGTTCAAGGATGCGCGGCGGAATTTTTTTCTCCAGTCCGTATTTTGCAATCACCGACAGGGCCTCGTCGTAGGTCGAGCCATCCGGCGCGGTCGGCCCGGAGGCGATGACGTCGAGCCGGTCGCCAATCACGTCGGAAAGTATCATCGTCAGCAATTGCGCCGGATGGGCAGCCTGCGCCAGCCGTCCGCCCTTGACGGCGGAAAGATGCTTGCGCACCGCATTCAGCTCGCCGATGGATGCGCCCGCGTTCAACAATAGCGTGGTGATCTCCTGTTTGTCACGCAGCGTCACGCCTTCGGCCGGCGCGACCAGCAGGGCGGAAGCGCCGCCGGAAAGCAGGCAGATAACCAGGGTCTTTGCATCGGCTTGTTGCACCATTTCCAGTATGCGCTTCGTGCCGGCCTCCCCTGCCGCATTCGGCACCGGGTGGGCGGCTTCCACCTGTTCGATGGTGGACAGCGGTAGCGTGTGGCCGTCTTTGACGACGATCAGGCCGGCGGACAGTCGTTCGCCGAGCAGTGCTTCAACGGCCAGTGCCATGCGCGCCGTGGCCTTGCCGGCGCCAATCACGATGATGCGGCTGAAGGTTGACAGGTCATAGCAGGCGTCGCCTGCGTGCAAACAGTCATCTTCGATTTTTGCGAAATTGAGTACCGCGCGGTAAGGATCGACGGCGGCGAGCGCGGCATTGAAAATTTCGAGCAGGTTTTCATGCGGGCTGGTTCGTCCGGAGGCTTCCTCACTGGAATTTTCACCGGACAACAGTAGCAGCACGGTTTCATTCCAGCCGGCAGGGCCGGGAAGCTGCGTTTTCAGCAAGCCGGGAACAGCGATGCGCGGATCGAAACTGCCGTCCGCATGCCGCACCAGCACCGGGCGGTCGACCGCCTCCAGCAAAGGCAGATCGTTCAGGCTGTCGCCCAGGCCGATGCTCGCGACCGCGCCATATTCCTGGCAGTAGAGTGCAACGAGCCGTTTTACGGCGCGCCCCTTGTCATGATCGCCCAGGATGTGGAAAAACTGCCCCTGCGTCCAGCGCAGGCCGGAGGCATCGATGGCCTGCAGAAAGCGCTCGTCGGGTTGCCCGTCGAACACGAAGGGTTCGTCGAAGTCGCGCTGTTTCGACAGTCTGGCCTCGTCGCGCGAGAGCCCGGTCAGCGCGGCGACTTCTTCCTCCGTCATGTCCGCGAAGCCCCGCACGTTTGTCCCGAGCTGTTCGCGCAGCGCGACAAACCGGCTCCTGATTTCTGCGTAGGGTGTGCCGAGCCGGATGAGGTGGTAGCCGTGAAAGGGCTCGGCCTCGAATGGCGCCGAAAAATATCCCTGTGGAATGAATATCCCGCCGCCGTTTTCGGTGATGAAAGGGTGCTGGTTATTCAGGCGCCGACGGTAATCCTCTATCTCCGTCCGCGTCTTGCTGGAGCACAGGACCAGCGGGATATCACGCGTGCGGATAATCTCGAGGGCGGGTTGCGCCGCCGCAAAAGAATAACTCGCCGGGTCGAGCAGGGTTCCGTCCAGATCGCTGAAGATGATCGTATCCGACATGAGTCTTCTCCTGTCATCCGAAAGTGCCTGCGATATTATGCGCGCACTTTCCGTCCCTGCGGTTTTCAGCCGTTATGCAGCCACGCTTCCGCCTCCTGCAACGCCTCCGGCAGGCCGAGCAGCATCAGTACATCACCGGCCATCAGTACCATCTCCTCGCTCGGCTGCGCGCCGCGCACGCCGTGGCGGCGCAGCGCATTCACTTCCACGTTCAGGGCGCTCAGGCCAATCTCGTGCAACTGCTTGCCCACCGCAGCCGAGTCTTCCCTGAGTAACACGCTCAGGAAGCGCTGTTGCTGGTTTTCGGTGGTTTCGCCGGCATCGCCCGGCAGGGTGCGCAGATAACTGTTGAATACCGAATAGCGACGCGCACGGCTTTCCTGAACGCGGCGGATCACGCGGTTAAGCGGCACACCCGCCATCAGCAGCGCCTGCGAAGCAAGCATTACGCTGCCTTCCAGCACTTCGGCAACGACTTCCGCCGCGCCGGCTTCCTTTAATGTTTCCACATAGGTGTCGTCGTTGGTGCGTACCACCACCGGCAGATCGGGGCGCAGTTCCTTGACATGGCGCAGGATCTCCAGCGCGGAGTGTTTGTCCTTGTAGGTGACGACCAGCGTCTTGGCACGCATCAATCCGGCGGCCATCAGGACTTCGCGCTTCGCAGCGTCGCCATACACCACGCTTTTTCGGGTCGCGGCCGCCTCGCGCACACGGCGCGAATCCAGATCCAGGGCAATGAAGCTGAGATTTTCTTCTTCCAGAAAGCTTGCCAGCTTCTGGCCGCTGCGCCCATAGCCGCACAGAATGACGTGCGCGCTGCTGCTCATGCTCTTGATGGCAATCTGGTGCATCTGCATGGCGCGACTGGTCCATTCGGCGGCAGAAAATCGCCGCGCAATCGCCTCGCCATACTGGATCATGAACGGGGCGATCAGCATGGACAGCAGCATTGCCGCCAAGGTGATTTGCATGGTGGAGTCGCTGAGCAAATGCGAGCCATCCGCCAGCGTCAGCAGAACAAAACCGAATTCACCGGCCTGCGCCAGACCAATCGCGCTGCGCAGCCCCACGCCCCAGTCACCTTCAAACGCGCGCGCCAGCAGGGCAATAATCAAAGCCTTGGTCAGGATCAACCCGGCCAGCACCAGCAGTATCCAGCCAAGGTCTCCCATGACTTCGCCCAGATTCAACTTCATGCCGATCGTGACAAAGAACAGGCCGAGCAATACGTCGCGGAACGGCTTGATGTCTTCTTCAACCTGGTAGCGGTATTCGGTTTCGGAAATCAGCATGCCGGCGACAAATGCGCCCAGCGCCAGCGACAGGCCCGCCAGTTCGGTGAGATAGGCCAGGCCCAATGTGATGAGCAGCACGTTGAGCATGAACAGCTCCGAGGATTTCTGCCGTGCCACGACATGAAACCATGAGCGCATGACATGCTGGCCGAATACCAGCAGCACCAGCAACACTCCCGCCGCCTTGAGCATGGCGAAAGCCAGCGTGGCAGGAAGATCTGTCGCGCTGGTTGCCAGTGCCGGGATGGCAATCAGCATCGGGACGACCGCAATGTCCTGAAACAGCAGCACGCCCATCATCTGCTGCCCGTAGGGCAAATTCAGTTCGGCGCGCTCGACCAGCATCTTGCTGACGATCGCCGTGGAAGACATCGCCAGCACGCCGCCCAATGCCAGACCGGTTCGCCAATCCAGGCCGAATAACATGGCCGCCGCCATGAACAGCAGCAAGGTCACCACCACCTGTGCGCCGCCCAGGCCGAACACGGTGCGTTTCATCATCCTCAGGCGCGTCAGGCTGAATTCCAGGCCGATGCTGAACATCAGGAACACCACGCCAAACTCGGCAAGATGCTGCGTTCCCGCCGTGTCGGGAATCCACGCCAGCGCGTGCGGCCCGATCAGAATGCCAACGGCGAGATAACCCAGCATCACCGGCAACTGCAGGATGCGGCATAGCACCACCACGATCACGGCAGTGGCGAGCAGAATGAGAACGAGTGAGAGAGAGCTTTCCATCCGGTCAGGTTATTTTCCTACGGACATCGATAATGCCGTACTAATGCACGCTTTGCAAAGTTCCCTTTTGAGTTAAGGAGTAAATAGCATGGGGTGGTGCGGGAAACGACGGGGGGATGCTTGAAGTTATTCACCAGACGGAACCATGATGCGCTCCGTCTGGTGATTGGCATGCTATTTATGTGGTGGGCTTGCCTGTATTCTGGCTATGGCCACCGCTTCGCGGTTTAACCAGCGGCTTGGCTGGTGTTGTTTGCCAGCCTAGCCGATTGGCTATGCAGAGCTAACTTGCTGCGCAAGTTAGCCTGCGCCGAAACACGGATAAGTGCCGCAGACGTGGCCTTACAGGCCAGCGTCTTATCTGTATTTTGGCTCCGGCCGGTGCTTCGCACCTTCACATCCGCTGCGCGGATATGAGCCTGCGCCGAAGCACAGACAAACCGCTGCGCGGCGGGCTTACAGCCCGGCATCCGCGCGAAGCGCGGCTGCCTTGTCAGTGCTTTCCCAGCTGAACTCGGGTTCTTCGCGGCCGAAGTGACCGTAGGCGGCGGTCTTCTGGTAGATCGGGCGCAGCAGGTCGAGCATCTGCACGATGCCTTTCGGCCGCAGGTCGAACGTGGACCGCACCGCGGCCTCGATCCGACCGGGGTCGTCCTGGGCGGTGCCGAACGTGTCGACGAGGATGCTCATCGGTTGGGCCATGCCGATCGCGTACGCGAGTTGCACCTCGCAGCGGTCGGCGAGCC
>JBFKMJ010000062.1:0-6754 GCA_041629915.1 Gallionella sp. | reverse complement strand
TTGGCGAAGCAAACCGGCGCATAACCGCTCACCGCCTGTTGCAGCACGGCAATTACATTGTCAATTTTCTGTTGCATGTTCATACCTCCTGTCACTGTCAGCCGGCTTCTATATCGTCAGCCCGGCTACTGCCTCATTCAAATCGAGTTGCGCGTCCTGCTCCGCAGCGAAAGCCGCCACCTTCATGGTCCAGCCATCCACCGCCGCACTGATAGGCGCAAGCTCTTCACCGCTGATCTCCTCCACATTGGCCAGTGCAGCGACTGCCTGCGCAAACCCATCGGCAATCGTGCCGGGGGTCAATTGCTGCAATTGCGCCGCGAGCTTATCCAGGTCGTCATGGCGAATGCCGCCCATCAATTGCGCCACGCCCGAACCCAGCAAACGCAGAATCGCTTCGTTGCATTGCGCCGCCTCGTCGAACTTGCGCTGAAACACCAGTGCGTTGCGGTATTCGCGCTCGTGCGCCGCCTCGAAGAAATTCGCGCCGATCATCACCTGCGATACACCCGCACATTCGCCGCCGCCCAGATTCAGCACACGGAAATCCACAGTGCTGCCGTAATCCTGCATGACCGATTGCAGATCTTTCGCCTTCACCTCGGCCAGGTCGGCAAGCAACTGCGCGAAATAATCGGGAGCTTGCGCGCGTGCCCAGGCGAAGAAACTGGTCTCGCCACTGGCGAGATGCGCCGCCTGCACACGCTCGATGCCCTGCTTGATGCGCGCCACCGGCAATGCGGGGCCCCTCAGGGCCAGTGCGCCATTCATCGTGCCACTGCCGGCGAAGTACATCTGGTAGTGCGGCACCAATTTCCCATGCACACGCTTGCCTTCCCCGTAAATACCGATATCGCCTGTCTCGGGCTGTGCGCAACCGTTGTGGCAACCGGAAACACGTATATTCAGATCGGCGCGTCCGCCGGAAAGCTCGGGCGCAACCATCATGCTGGCAGTTATGCCGAGGCGGCAGGTTGATGAGCCGGGGCAAACCGCCACGTTGTCGCCAGCATCCGGCTCGCGCAAACCGAGCGCAGCCAATCCGTCACGCAATGCGACCAGTTTGGTTTGCGGCACATTGAAAATGGTGAGGTTCTGATCCTGTGTAGTGCGGATCTCGCTCAACCCCTGTGTGCGCAGCAATGCGGCGATACCGCGCAGCTGTTTCGGCGTAATGTCACCGATCGGCAGCGCGACCGGCAACACGAACAAGTCAGCCTGGCGCTGTGCAAACAACTTGCGCGGGGCACCCTGCCCGGGAGCCTGGCCGGCTGTTTGCGCGCGCCACTCGCCTTCTGGATGCGCCTGATCGGCGAGTGCCTGCCGGGTGCGCTCGAATTCTTCGCGATACTTTTCCCGAAAACCGTCCACACCAAAACGCTCGACCAGAAATTTGACGCGTGATTTCGCGCGCCGGGTCCGATCGGAGTATTTGTTATGCAGCGTCACCAAGGCCTCAATCGCAAACAACAACTCATGCTCCTGAATGAACTCTTCAACCACGATCGCCTCGCGCGGCTTGTGCCCCAGACCACCGCCCGCCTTGACCATAAAGCCGTGCTGACCGTCCTTGTTGACCGCCACCACGCCGCAATCGTGCAGCAAGGCCTGTGCGCAATCCGATTCACATGCCGAGAAACTGATCTTGAATTTGCGCGGCAATTGCTGGTTGAGCGGGTTGCGCAAAAAGTGCTTCACCACGCCATCCAGATGCCCGGTTACATCGACATGCTCGCGCGGGCATACGCCTGACAGGCTGCACGCCGTCATGTTGCGCACCGTATTGCTGCACGCCTCGCGCGTAGTCATGCCAACCTCGGCCAGGCGGCGCATCGCGGCAGGCGTGCTATCGAGCGGAACAAAATGCGTCTGGATGGATTGGCGCGTGGTGACATGCGCAATCCCTTTTTGCGAGTAGGTCTCGGTGACATCCGCCACCGCGTCCAGTTGTTCCGGCGTCAAACGCCCGCCAGGCACCTTGATGCGCAGCATGTGCACGCCTTGCTGGCGCTGGCCGTACACACCATGCTGCAAGCGCACTGCTGTCATGCGATCGATATCCAGAGTGCCTGCGTTGAAAGCCTGTATGGCTTGCTCGAAGCGGTCAATTTCCGTCAGATCGGATAAATTCTGTATGTTCAAACTCATCGTACTTTTCCTTTTATTACAGCTTCATTCCTGTTAATGCAGTGCCATCCTGGCACCGATAACCAACAACATGGTCGCCAGCAAAGGGCGCAATACTTTTTCCGGTACTTTTGCGCTCAAATGGCTGCCGATGTAGATGCCGGGCAACGAGCCCAGCAGCAAACTGCCCAACAACACCAGGTCCACCGTGCCCAGGGCCATGTGCCCCATCCCGGCCAGCGCGGTCAGCGGCACAGCATGAACAATGTCGGTACCCACCACCTTCACCGCCGGCATGCGCGGATACAGAAACAACAGGGCAACCGTTCCCAATACACCCGCGCCAACCGAGGAAATCGTCACCATTACACCGACAACAACGCCCGTCATGATCGTCGCTGCGGGCAGATAGCGATGATGCAACTCATACACCGTGCCATCCTTGCGTCGTGCAAGCTTCTTGATCCGGTTCTTCAGCAACAGCGCCGCTGCGGTCGCCAGCAATGCCACGCTCAACACAGTGGTCACCAGGCTGCGCAGGGCACCTTCATCCAGCGCAAGATATTTCAGCAGCGCGATGGTGATCACTGCGGCGGGCAGGCTGCCCATGGCAAGCAGGCGGAACACCTTCCAGTCCACCGAGCCGCGCCGCCCGTGCACCCAGCCGCCCAGCGACTTGGTCAACGAGGCATACAGCAGATCGGTGCCGACTGCAGTCGCCGGTGAAACGCCGAAGAGCAGCACCAGCAGCGGTGTCATCAGCGAGCCGCCGCCAACCCCTGTCACGCCGACGACAAAACCGACCACGAAACCGGAAAATGTATAGAGCCAATCCATGCAACCCTCCAAGAACGGCACGGATGGTAACGTACAGCCATATCACCTCTAAATAGTATTATGTTAGTATGTTATTACTATTGGTTATATAGAGGACAACAATGAACCTGCAACAACTTCGCTACCTGGAGGGAATTGCGCGGCACAGCCTGAACATCTCGGATGCGGCGGAGGCGCTCTACACTTCGCAACCCAATATAAGCAAACAAATCAAACAGCTCGAGCAAGAGCTTGGAATCGAAATTTTCGTGCGCATCGGCAAGCGCATTGTCGCCATCACCGAGCCAGGCAAAGCCATCCTGGGTATTGCCCAGCGCATGTTGCACGATGCGGAAAATCTCAAACAGGTCGGGCAGGAGTTTCATTCACACGATAGCGGTCACCTGACTATTGCCACCACCCACACCCAGGCACGTTACGCACTGCCGCCGGTGGTGAAGCAATTCATCAAACGCTATCCGAAAATAAAACTGGGACTGCACCAGGGCAATCCTACCCAGATCGCCGAGCAGGTGCTGAGCGGCGAAGCCGATATCGGCGTTGCCACCGAAAGCCTGTCGCTGTATGACGATCTGGTGACGCTACCCTGCTACGAATGGAATCATTGCGTGATCACCCCGCCGCGCCACCCATTACTGAAAGAAAAGAAACTCACGCTGGAGAAAATTGCGCAGTACCCCATCATCACCTACGACTTTGCCTTCAGCGGGCGCGGCAAGATCAACGCCGCATTTGAGGCGGCAAACCTCCAGCCCAACTTTGCACTCACTGCAATTGATGCGGATGTCATCAAGACTTACGTTGAGCTGGGATTGGGTATCGGCATCCTCGCCAGGATGGCCTTCATCCCGGAACGCGACAAGCACTTGCGCATGATGGACGCAGGGCATTTATTCAAACCCAGCACCACACGCATTGCGATCCGCAAGAATGAATATCTGCGCGGCTATAGTTACGACTTCATCGAATTATTTGCGCCGCATTTGACCCGCGAGGTGGTGGCGGAGGCGATGCACATTCATCTTTGACTGAGGGTTGGCATGGGCGAAGCAGGCGCTCCGCCCGGATTAAACATTGCGGCAGCGGCTACAAGCGCCCCATCTTCGGCAACTCGCCGACCAGCGGGCTCACGTAATCGATCCACGCCTGCGTCACGTCGTTGCCCGCCGCATTGATGTATTCATCTTTCATCTCGGTGGCCACTTTTGCCACACTCGACAATGGCGTGATGAAACATTCGCTGGAATACGGCTGGCTGCCCAGGCGGCGGATCGCCACCGAACCGGGCTGTCCGGTGCTGGCAGCATGGTTCACGGCATACTCACCCACAGCGCGCGCCTCTTTGGCATCAATCGGGGAAACAATAGTGGGAAAGGAGCGCTGCAGGTAGCCGAAGGTGTCGGCGCGCACGCGCACCTTCTGCCCGGGGAAGGCCTCCTTCACCAGTGCCGCCAGCGTGTCGCCGAGCGCACCCGAGCCGGAAAGCTGGATGTTGCCGTGCGAATCGCGTTCGCCGCTGGTCGAGATCGGATTGCCGTCCTTGTCCGAAATACCTTCGGAAGCGGCAATCACACAGCGCCCGTATTTCGCCACCGCATCGCGCACATCCTGCCTGAATTTTTCGGGGTCAAATACGCGTTCCGGCAGATAGATCAGGTGCGGACCGTCGTCCGCTGCCTGGCGCGCCAGCGCGGACGCTGCGGTCAGGAAACCGGCGCTGCGCCCCATTACCACATTGACCTTGATGCCCTGCAACGCGCGGTTGTCGCGGTCATCGCCCATGAACGCCAGCGCGACGAAGCGCGCCGCCGAGGCGAAACCCGGACAGTGGTCGGTAACCTTCAGATCGTTGTCGATGGTCTTGGGGATATGCACGGTGCAGAAATCGTAATTCGCGTCCTTGGCCATCTCGGCGATGATGTGCGCGGTCTCGGCGGAGTCGTTGCCGCCGATGTAGAAGAAATAACGCACATCGTTCTTCCTGAACACTTCGAACACCTTCTCGCACTCAGCCTTGCCGGGCTTGAGGCGCACCGAACCCAGGGCCGCAGCCGGGGTCGTGGCGACCAGCTCCAGCTGTTCAACGCTCTGCGTGGTCAGATCGATGAAATCTTCCTTCATGATTCCGGCGAGGCCGTGACGCGCGCCGAGTATGCCGGTGATAGCGGATTGTCCGCGTGCCGCCAGCACCGCGCCGACCAGTGATTGATTGATGACGACAGTGGGGCCGCCCGATTGCCCGATGACCATCTTGCCGACCAGTTTCCCCTGCACAGCCATAGCCGCATCTCCTTGATAAGTGTGTGGTCATATTGTAAACCGAATGGAGGTCATTGGCTGCATGGCTTATAATTGCGCGCTTTTCACCACACCCATCCCGAGGAACACCATGAGTCTGTTAAATGTCCGCCCTGGCGATAATCTGCCCCACGAATGCAATGTCATCGTCGAAATTCCCAAACACGCCGACCCGGTAAAATACGAGGTGGACAAGGTTTCCGGCGTGCTGATCGTGGACCGTTTCATTTCCTCCCTGATGCGCTATCCGTGCAATTACGGCTTCATCCCGGAAACCATCGCGGATGACGGTGACCCGGTCGATGTACTGGTCGTCACGCCCTTTCCGGTGGTGCATGGCGCGGTCATCCCGTGCCGCCCGGTCGGCATGCTGAGCATGGATGATGAGAGTGGCGGCGACGCCAAGATTGTCGCCGTTCCCTCCGACAAGCTGACGCCGCTATATCACGATGTCCAGTCTTATGAGGATTTGCCGGAAATCACACTGGAGCAAATCAAGCATTTCTTCGAACTTTACAAGGCGCT
Source organism: Gallionella sp. (assembly GCA_041629915.1). GTDB lineage: Bacteria > Pseudomonadota > Gammaproteobacteria > Burkholderiales > Gallionellaceae > Gallionella. The sequence goes on along the minus strand of JBFKMJ010000062.1, from coordinate 967 downwards.
GGAACCGGGCAAATGGGTCAAGATAAACGGCTGGAAAGGCATTGCCGAAGCCCACGCGGAAATTACGCATGGCCTTGAGCAATATCAGAAAATGTCCATAGCGAAATAACAGGAGCAAACCATGACAGCACAGATCATCGACGGCAAAACCATCGCTCAGCAAGTGCGCGCAGAATGGAAAAAACGCGCCGATGCGCTCAAGGCGCGCGGCATTACACCGGGGCTGGCGGTCATCATCGTCGGGGAAGACCCTGCCTCCAAAGTCTATGTCGCCAACAAGGTAAAGGCCTGCGCCGAGCTCGGCCTGCATTCCGAACACATCGTCATGCCAGCAGACACGCCGGAAGCCACGCTGCTGTCAAAGATTGCCGAACTGAACGCCGACCCGAAGATACACGGCATTCTGGTGCAACTGCCCGTGCCCAAACATATCGACAGCAACAAGGTGCTCGAAGCCATCAGCCCGGACAAGGATGTGGATGGCTTCCATCCGATGAACGTCGGCATGCTGGTCACCGGCAACATGCGTTTTGCCCCCTGCACCCCTTACGGCGCGATGAATCTGCTGGAAAAATGCGGTGTAAGCATCGAAGGCAAGCACGCCGTGGTAGTCGGGCGCAGCAACATCGTCGGCAAACCGATGGCGCTGATGCTGCTGCAGCAGAATGCCACCGTCACCATCTGCACCTCCAGAACCGTGGACCTTGCCAAACACACGCGCGACGCAGACATTCTCGTGGTCGCCACCGGCAGGCCAAAAATGATCACCGGCGACATGATCAAACCCGGCGCAGCGGTGATTGATGTCGGCATCAACCGCCTGCCGGACGGCAAGCTGTGCGGCGATGTGGATTTTGATTCCGCGAAGCAAGTCGCCGGCTGGATCACCCCGGTGCCCGGCGGTGTCGGCCCGATGACCATCACCATGCTGGTGGCGAATACGGTGCGCGCTGCGGAGCGCACGGCC
>JBFKMJ010000061.1:0-6971 GCA_041629915.1 Gallionella sp. | reverse complement strand
GATATCGACCAGATACTCGTGTCGCGCTCCTATCACGATGCCGTCTCGCGCCTCTCGTCGCAGTATGCCGAGATGTTCAGCTATCAGGGCTCGCGCACCGACAAACATGTGCGGGAACACGAGGTTTATGCCATTGGCCATCTCGGCGAGAAGACGGCGGAACTGATCGCCACAAGCATGCAGGCGACACAGGAATCCGCTGCTTCGGCGCGCCTCCTGACGTTCGCCCGGGAAGGCTGGAGCACGATGATTGCGTGGTCGGCCAACGCAACAAAAACCTTGAAATCGCGTTTTGCGCAGACCAGCCAGAGACAGCGCGCCATCTATGCCGGCTCGATTGCCGTGCCGGTGGTGCTGGTCGGCGTGCTGGTGCTCATGCTGGGCGGGCAGGATGAAATACCCCCGCCGCCGCAAACCGAATCGGCCGTTGCAGCAAGCGGAGACGAGCCAGCGTCGGCAGTTGTCGAGACCATCCCTGCCGACCCCGTTACCGAAAGCGAGATGGCAGAAAAGAGCTCGCCACAACCCGCGGCTGACTCCAAACCGGATACGAAAAAGACCGTCAGGAGCAAACCTGTTCCAAAGAAACCTGCCAGCAGCCCGACTGCAAGCAACAGGACGATCGAGCAACCCGCAAGCGCGAAGCCACCAACCGAGCAACCCAAAGCCGAGCAACCCGCGAGTGAGCCGCCCCGGCAGACGACACCGCAACGCAAGAGCACCGCAACGGAACCGGCCGACAAGAAGAACTGGCTGGAAGAAATCATCGGTGGCGACACCAAGCCACAAGGTGCGCCCGCTCATGTTACTGTCCGATGCAATCCGGGAACCGAGGTGTTTGTGGATGGCACCCTGAAAGGCAAGATAATTTCAGGCATCCTGGTGGTAGACGTTCCGTCAGGTACGCATACGGTGATTGTAACCAGCACCAAGGGCGTGGTTTATTCACAAAAAGTCAAACTGACAGAAGGCAGGACAGTGAATATCAAACCGGATTTTTGCGATTAATTGAATTATTCTGTTTACCGGGTTTACAAAAATGAACAGCGCAATAACGATATATTCGGGAAGGCATCATGATTAGCCAGTTAGGCCGCTACGAAGTGGTCAGCGAACTCGGCCAGGGCGCGATGGGCGTCGTCTATAAGGCGAAGGATCCTTTGATTGACCGCGAGGTTGCGATAAAAACAATCAACCTCAGCCTCGCGCTGGACGAAAAGGAAGAATACGAAGGCCGCTTCTATCAGGAGGCCAAGGCGGCCGGGCGGCTCAATCATCCGAATATTGTCACCATTTACGACGTGGGCAAGAGTGGCGATGTCGCCTACATTGCCATGGAATTCCTGCAGGGGCGCGAGTTACGCGACATCATGAACGACGTGGGATTGCTGCCGGTCGACCAGGTGCTGGATGTCGCCACCCAGGTAGCGCAAGGACTGGCTTACGCGCACGAGCACGACATAGTACATCGCGATGTCAAACCTTCAAACATCATGGTGGTGCGCGATGGTTACGTGAAAATCACCGACTTCGGCATTGCGCGCATGGCTTCCTCGGCGGTGCGCACCCAGACCGGCATGGTACTCGGCTCACCGAAATACATGTCGCCGGAGCAGGTGGTTGGCAAGACCATCGACCAGCGCTCGGACATATTTTCGCTGGGCGTGATGCTGTATGAGATGCTGACCGGAAAACCGCCCTTTAATGGCGAAAATGTCAACGCCATCATGTACCAGACACTGAATGCGGTGCCGGCACCCCCAAGCACACTGAATCCCGATGTGCCGGAAATGGCCAATTTCATCGTAGCCAAGGCATTGGCCAAGAAACTGGACGATCGCTACCAGAATGCCAAGGATTTTGCAGCGGATTTGCGCGCTTGCCGCGACAACCTGCCGCGCTCCGGCAAGCCGATAAATGCTTCTACACCCGCGGGCGGCGAAAAAAAATTATCGGATGCCATTGCCGCCACCGGCAGCAAGGAGGCAAGCGACGAAGAAGCCCGGCCGGAATCGGTCACGGGCCTGTCGAAGGCTTTCGATTCTGACGCTGCAACCCTGCGCCTGGCATCCATGACTGGATCCAGCGAGGATGTGGATGAGCTGGCAAAGACCCTGAGAATAGCCCACCCGAATCCCAAAAAGAGCGGCCAGGCGGCTCGCCCAAACCCGGCTGAACCCGGCGACAGCAATCTGATTCTGATTGCCCTCGTGCTGTTGATACTGTTGGGCATTGCCGCTTTATTTGCCGTCTGACCTTCCGCGAACCGGGAGCATGGCAATCAAACCCTCGGCACGCTTCGCCACGACGCTGCTGTTATCGCATGCGGCAGCTGTATCCGTTGTATTCATGACCGCCATGCCGTGGGGAGCCAGACTGGCCCTGTTGCCGCTGATTGTGCTGAGCCTCTCCTACCATCTGGCGCGCGATGCGTTTCTGCTCCTTTCCAATTCATGGCACGAGATTTCACTCAACCAGAACGGCGTATCAGTCGTTGCACGCGATGGGACTGAACTGACCGGACAGCTCGCGAACGGCACGATGGCCAGCCCGTATTTCGTCCTGCTGCGTATCAGGCCGGAGGGACGCCACCGTCTGGCTTCCCGTGTCATTTTTCCCGATGCCATGGACAAAGACGCGTTCCGTGAGTTGCGCGTTCGCCTGAAATTCATCAGTTAGAGGTTCAGGAACTGCTGAATTCCTTGATGATATGCTGCTGTCGGCGGCTGATAGCCAGCAGTTGATCCAGCCCTTTCAGCCTGACCTGCCAGCCGCTCTCCCCCTCATCGCCGCCTTTCTCGAACCCTTCAATCGCCTCTTTCGCCACCAGGCAGTTGCGGTGAATGCGCACGAAACGCGCGGTGAATTCGTGCTCCAGCGCGGTAAGCGATTCTTCGAGCAGATATTCGCACTCCGCGGTGCGCACGGTAACGTATTTCAACTCTGCGCGCAGAAACAGCACTTGCTCGATGGGCACCAGATGGATCTTGCCACGTTCATGAATGGAGAGAAATTTGCGCGGCTCAGGCAGCAGTTCGCGCAGCACTTCAGTCTGCACCGGCACGGCCTCACGCGCACGGGTCAACGCCTCGAACAGGCGTCTGAGGCGGATGGGTTTGAGCAGATAGTCGACGGCATGCAGCTCGAATGCCTTGATTGCGTAGGCGTCGAAGGCGGTGGTAAAGAGTATGACTGGCGGCCTGGGCAGCTTGTTCAGGTGTTGCGCGAGTTCGATGCCATCCATCTGCGGCATGCGGATGTCCAGCAACACCACATCGGCCGGCGTTTCCATCAGTTTGTCCAGCGCCTCCTGGCCGTTGCCCGCCTCGCCTGTGATCTCCAGCGGCACCTGTTCGCTGCAATCGCGCAACAGCTCGCGCAAACGATTGCGCGCGGGCAGCTCGTCGTCCACGATAAAAACGCGCAATGCCAGCTCGACGGTGCTCATATTGCGTTCTCCTTCATGTATGGCAGGGTAATTTCCACGCGATAAAAACCCTTGCCACTTTCAACCTGATAACGCGCCTCAAGGTCAAACAGCAACTCAAGGCGTTCGCGAATGTTCTGCAGCGCCATCCTGTTGCCGGAATGCGGTGCAATATCGCGCGCCGGACAGGGGTTTTCCACCCTGATCCGCAGTTCATCGCCGCTGCGCCGCAACTCGATGAGGATGCTACCGCCCTGTGGCAGCGGCTCGATACCGTGATACACGGCGTTTTCCAGCAACGGTTGCAACAGCAACGGCGGAATCAGTGCATCTTCCGGTGCTTCCTGCACCTGCCATTCCACCTGCAGGCGTTCGCCCATGCGCAACTGCTCCAGCGCAATGTATTGCCGGCTCAATTCGATTTCCTGGCGCAGCGGCACGAGATCCTGCGTATCCGCCATCGCCATGCGGAACAGGTCGGACATGTCTTCCAGTGCGACCTCGGCCTGCCCGGGTCTGGCGCGCACAATGCTGAGCACGGCATTAATGGTGTTGAACAGGAAGTGCGGCCGGATGCGCGCGCGCAACACCTGCAGACGCGCCTCATGCAGGGCGCGTGACAAAACCCGGCTGCGCCAGCGGAAATATGTCAGCAGAACACTGCACACCAGCACACTGAGCAGCATGTAGCGCAGCACATCAAAATAGCTGCCTTCGCGGCCCGGCGGATAGTACAACTCGCCACCAAAGTAATAAGTGGACAACGTCAACATGATCACCAGTGCATTCACCGCCAGCACACCGCGCATGTAAGCAAGGCGATGCAACCACGGCTGCATCACCCACAGCAATAGCAGACTGGCCAGCAGAATGGGTGTCAGCAACGTGGCCATCTGCATCACGCGCAGCGGCATGTCTGCCCATCCATCAGCCTGCAGCAGCGCCTGCAACAACGCAAGACCGCTGCCGATCAGCAGGATACGCAACATCACACCGAGATTGCGGAAGTTGGGCAACGCGTCGGGCGGAGCATTTTGTTTTATACTGCGCGACTTATGCATGACGGACAATCGTACCGTTTTTCATGCTTCATTCTGGAACAAATGGGGGCAGCGATGCAAGATAAAGATACCTGGTCGGGCCGGTTCGCGGAACCGGTGGCGGAACTGGTAAAACGCTACACCGCCTCGGTGGGCTTTGACCACAAACTGGCCATGTTCGATATTCAGGGATCGCGGGCGCACGCGCAGATGCTTGCGGCCTGCGACATTATTACCGCGCATGACCTGAGTGATATCCAGCGCGGGCTTACGCAAATCGAAAATGAAATCATCGGCGGTGATTTCGAATGGTCGATCGATCTGGAAGATGTACATCTCAACATCGAAAAACGACTCACCACGCTGGTCGGCGATGCCGGCAAGCGCCTGCACACCGGACGCTCGCGCAACGACCAGGTGGCAACCGATATCCGGCTTTACCTGCGCAGCTCGATCGATGATCTGCTGGCACTGATCAGGAACCTGCAGAATGCACTGCTCGACCTCGCCCAGCACCATACCCATACCATCATGCCCGGCTTCACCCACTTGCAGGTGGCGCAGCCGGTCAGTTTCGCGCATCACCTGATGGCGTATTTCGAGATGCTCAAGCGCGATGCGGAACGCCTGCGCGATGCACGCCGTCGCGTGAACCGCCTGCCGCTCGGCGCGGCTGCGCTGGCCGGCACCAGCTACCCGATCAAGCGCGCGATGGTGGCAGAACTGCTGGACTTCGACGGCGTATGCGAGAACTCGCTGGATGCGGTATCGGATCGCGACTTCGCCATCGAATTCACCGCCTGCGCCGCGCTGATCATGACGCACCTGTCGCGCCTTTCCGAAGAGCTGATCCTGTGGATGAGCCCGCGCTTCGGCTTCATCGACATCGCCGACCGTTTTTGCACCGGCTCATCCATCATGCCGCAGAAAAAAAATCCCGATGTGCCGGAACTGGTGCGCGGCAAGACCGGACGCGTGAACGGCCATCTGGTCGCATTGCTCACACTGATGAAGGGCCAGCCGCTGGCCTACAACAAGGACAACCAGGAAGACAAGGAGCCGCTGTTCGATACTGTGGAAACACTGACGCAGACCTTGCGCATTTACGCCGACATGATCAGCGGCATCAGAGTCAAACCGGAAGCGATGCGCAACGCGGCGTTACAGGGCTACGCCACCGCCACCGACCTGGCAGATTATCTGGTGAAGAAAGGCTTGCCATTCCGCGATGCACATGAGGCAGTGGCACTGGCGGTGCGTTTTGCAGAACAGCGCGACTGCGAGTTAAGCGACATCAGCCTTGCCGATTTGCAGCAATTTTCCACCCTGATCGGCGAGGATGTGTACCAGGTGCTGTCGCTGGAAGGCTCGCTGGCCAGCCGCAATCACATAGGCGGCACCGCGCCGCGGCAGGTGGAAGCCGCCATTGCGCGGGCACGTACCAGCCTGGCAAAATGACAAAAAAATGGGCGATCTAGAGATCGCCCGAATAGGAGGAGAGTATGAAAAGTAGCGTCGATGCAAACCGCTATTCTTGACACTCGGTACAGACTATATCCACTCTTTACGCAAATGCATATATGTCGGATTACCTATGCATTTCGGCCTAGTCCTTGCGATAAGATGTGTCGGGACGAGCTTTTCTGGTAGCGCTGTGCTTAGCTATTTTCGGGTCAGATAACGCCCTCCAGCAATTGCTTGAGCTCCCCGTTCTGGTACATTTCGGTCATGATGTCCGAGCCACCGACGAACTCGCCCCTCACATAGAGCTGCGGAATGGTCGGCCAATTGGCGTAGTCCTTGATTCCCTGTCGGATTTCAGCATCCTGCAGCACATCCACCGCAAACAAATCGTTCACGCCCAGCGCACCCAGAATGCGTATCGCATTGGCAGAAAATCCGCATTGCGGCATTTTCGGGCTGCCTTTCATGTATAAAACCAGCGGATGTGTAGTGACCTGCTCGTGGATGCGTTGTTGTACGTCTGTGCTCATGGCGTTATTGTCCGAGTTAATTTGTCAGGTATTCTATCGGCGCAAGCAACGATACGTCAAGCATGAATACCAAACCCTGATTCCCTGACCAGGGAATCACGCCTGCGCGGGTATGCTATGCTCAACCCGGTTGTTTAGCTGGCTCGTTTGTAATGAGGCTCATCCTTTGTTTCCTGCTGTTGATTACCTCGCCCGCCTCTGGCGCATCGCTCAAGCGTGATGCGGATTTTCTGGCGGCGCATGACGCGTTCCGTGCCGGTGACTCGGCCAGACTGGCGCGGCTCGCCAAAGACCTGACAGAGGCACCGCTTGAGGTATACATCGCCTATTACCAGCTGCGCCTTGGCCTGGAAGAGGCAGATACCGATTCAATCAAAAAATTTCTCTCCCGCCCCGAGGACACACCGTTGATCGACCGTTTGCGCGGCGAATGGCTCAAGCTGCTCGGCGAGAAGCAGCAATGGGACTTGTTCGATGCGGAATACCCGCGCCTGCTCGGTGAGGATACGG
>JBFKMJ010000060.1:0-6975 GCA_041629915.1 Gallionella sp. | reverse complement strand
GGCTCCGACATAACCTGATGATTCATCCTTCGGGTACGAGAGTCTCCGCCGAAACCAAATGGCAAAATGTTATTTAATGTTTTTTGGCTTCGACATAACCTGAAGGTTAGTCTTCGCCGAAAACAAATGACGAAATATCGGGTTGTGCTTTTGGTTCCGGCATAACATGCGCTGCGCACATGTGAGCCTACACCGAAAGCAAATGGCAAAATGTTATTTAATGCTTTTGGCTTCGACATAACCTGAAGGTTAGTCTTCGCCGAAAACAAATGGCGAAAATGTTATTTCGCCATTTGTTTTTCACGGATTTCATCGAGGGTTTTGCAGTCGATGCATAATGTGGCGGTTGGCCTTGCCTCAAGACGATTCAAGCCAATCTCGATCCCGCAATTATCACAGTAGCCATAATCACCGGCATCAATTTTGGCAAGCATTTCATTGATTTTCTTGATCAGTTTGCGTTCGCGGTCGCGGTTGCGCAATTCCAGTCCCATGTCAGATTCCTGCGTGGCACGGTCATTGGGATCGGCAAATATGGTCGCTTCATCCTGCATCGTGTGTACTGTTCGGTCAATATCCTCACCCAGTTCAACCTTGATTCCATTCAGTATTTTCCGAAAATGGTCGAGCTGTTTGGAATTCATGTAGGCCTCACCCTTCTTGGCTTTGTAAGGAGTGACAGGTTTGTGTGGCTGTACAGGCATTGCACTTCTCCAACGGGATAAAAATTAAAGTGCGCTTTAATACCAGAAAGCGCGATGATGGGCAACTAAATTAACCTGCCGCGAGCAGCAAAAACAGACTGGGACGCTTGTTTAACTGCGGGGCGGGGTGTGATTTCCATTGCGCGATGGTGCGCGTCCGGATCTGCTCGCTGGGCAGAGTGATGTCGCTGGCAACACACAGGAGTGTCTGTGGTCGACAATGGGCGAGCAAGGCACCGAACAGTTTTTCGTTGCGATAGGGTGTTTCGATGAATAGTTGTGTTTGATGACGCCGCGCAGATTCTGTTTCCAGTGTTGCGATTGTCTTGTTCCTTTCGGTCTCCTGAATGGGAAGGTAGCCGTGAAAGGTGAAGCGTTGGCCGTTCAGGCCGGAGGCCATCAGCGCCAGCAGAATCGAGGAGGGTCCGACCAGTGGCACGACGCGTATGCCATGGCGGTGCGCCAGACTGACCAGTTCAGCGCCGGGGTCGGCGACGCCCGGGCAACCCGCCTCGGAGATGATGCCGACATCTTCGCCGGCCAGCAGCGGCGCGAGCAGCTCGGCGAGCTCCGTGGCTGCGGTGTGTTCGTTGAGTGTGGCGAAGTGCAGCGACTGGATCGGCTGTTCCGGTTTGAGCGCCGAGAGAAACTGGCGCGTGGTTTTGGGTTGCTCAACGACGAAATGTTTCAGTCTGCGCGCAATGTCGATAACATGCTGCGGCAATACCTGTGTGGCGGGCGTGTCGCCCAGGGGGCAGGGGATGAGGTACAGCGTTCCATTGCTCATGTTCAGAACAGACGCACATTTTCGTGGCGCAACATTTCGGTCAGCAGGATCAGCGGCAGGCCAACCAGCGCGTTCGGGTCATTGCCGGTCATCCGGCTCATCAGGGCGATGCCCAATCCCTCTGATTTCGCGCTGCCCGCGCAGTGGTAGGGTTGCTCCTTCAGCAGGTAGCCCTCAATTTCCGCATCGTCAAGGTTGCGCAAGGTGACACGGTTTTCCGCAACTTCAGTCTGCATTCTGCCGGTTTTACTGTTCAGCAGCGCGAGCGCGGTGTAGAAAATGGTGGTCTTGCCACGCATGGCGCGCAGCTGCCGGAATGCGTTGTCGTGGGTGAGCGGTTTGCCGATTTGTTCACCGTCCAGCAGGGCGACCTGATCCGAGCCAATAATCAGTGCATCGGGGTGGGTGGTGGCCACGGCGCGGGCTTTTGCCTGCGCCAGCCGCAAAGAGGTGGCGCGCGCGGATTCGCCCGGCAAGGGGGTTTCATCGACTTCGGGAGCGGCAGTTTCGAAGGGGAGTTGCAGACGTTGGAGGAGTTCGCGGCGGTAAGTCGAGGTGGAGGCAAGGACAAGCAACTGAGAATTCAAGGGTATTCCTTAGGTTTTTTGACAGAGGGCAGCGAAAAATATATCATGCGCGCCTCATGTTCGCACGGTCTTTCATCGATAGTCAGGACTTTGCCCGGAACGGCAGTGAAATCAGTGGGGTAGTTCCCGTCACCGAGATGCCGCGATTGCTGGAGGTGCTTGAAAACCCGCAGGGGATGCTAAGCTACACCGTGCGCGGCGGATTGGGCAGTCGAGGCGACCCGTTGCTGAAGGTCAGTGTCACGGGGCAATGCCAGTTACGTTGCCAGCGCTGTCTGAGCGCAATGGATTATCCGGTTCATGTCGATGCCTGCCTGATGCTGCGCGATCAGGCTGGTCTGGATGCGCTGGGTGATGATGAAGATGAATGTGACAGCATTCTGGCGGAAGCGCAGCTGGATGTGCTGAATTTGCTGGAAGATGAAATTTTGTTGAGTCTGCCAATCGCGCCCAGACATGATGATCCGGGTGTTTGTCAGGCAGTGGGTGGCAGTAACGCGACCGGGGAAGCAAAAAATCCTTTTGCGGCTCTGGCGAAATTGAAAGCGGTTAAATAGTTTTTTCTAGGAGTAGAGAGCATGGCAGTCCAACAGAACAAGAAATCCCCGTCCAAGCGTGGCATGCACCGCGCCCATGATTTTCTGACCAATCCGCCCACAGCGGTTGAGCCGACCACGGGTGAAATGCATTTGCGTCACCACATCAGCCCGAACGGTTTTTACCGCGGCAAGAAAGTCGTCAAGACCAAGGGTGAGTAATCCCGGAGAAAACGCAGCCGACCATCAAGGTCGGCTGCGTTTTCTTTTCTTGCGCGTCTCCATCATTAATCCGGAATTTGCCGAGTGGATGTCACATTAGCCATAGATGCGATGGGCGGCGACCATGGCACTTCGGTCACCGTTCTTGCAGCAACCGAATATCTGAAACAGTTTCCCGGCGATACCATCGTTCTGGTTGGTATCCCTGATGCCATTGAAGCCGAGCTGCGCGCCCTGGGTGTGCAGACAGGCGCGCATTTGCGCATTCATCCCGCTACCGAGATAGTGGAAATGGATGAATCGCCGCAATCCGCGCTGCGCGGCAAGAAGGATTCCTCGATGCGCGTCAGCATCAATCTGGTCAAAAATGGCGAGGCACTGGCCTGCGTCAGTGCCGGCAATACCGGCGCACTGATGGCGACTGCACGTTATGTGCTGAAGACATTGCCGGGCATCGACCGTCCCGCAATCGCTTCCTATCTGCCGACCAGGAAAGGGCAGGTCTGCATGCTCGATCTGGGCGCCAACACGGATTGCACTGCCGAACACCTGCTGCAATTCGCCCTGATGGGTTCTACCCTGGTCACGGCGCTGGAGCACAAGCCCAATCCGACGATCGGCCTGCTCAACATTGGCAGCGAAGACATCAAGGGCAATGAGGTGGTCAGGCAGGCTGCGGTGTTGTTGCGCGACAGCGACCTCAATTTTTATGGGAATGTCGAGGGTAACGACATTTTCAAGGGCATCACCGACGTAGTGGTGTGTGATGGTTTTGTCGGTAATGTTGCGCTCAAGACCACCGAAGGTCTGGCGCAAATGCTGGGGGGATTTCTGCGCGAGGAATTTGGCCGGAATATTTTTACGAAACTTGCCGCTATCGCGGCCATGCCTGCCATCAAGGCATTCAAGCGCAGGGTGGATCATCGCCGCTACAACGGCGCAAGTTTTCTCGGATTGAGGGGCATCGTGGTGAAAAGCCACGGTTCTGCGGATGCTTTTGCTTTCCGCTGCGCCATTGAGCGTGCGGCCGAAGAGGCCAGGGAGGATATGTTGCAGCATATCAGCGAACATGTTGAGAAGTGGCATCATGAGCGCCAGAACATGGAACAGGGAGCGATCTGATGTATTCAAGGATTATCGGCACCGGCAGTTATCTGCCCGCCAGAACACTGACCAACTTTGATCTGGAAAAGATCGTTGAAACCTCGCATGACTGGATCATGTCGCGCAGCGGTATTGTTGAGCGGCATGTCGCGGCAGGCGACGAAATGGCCAGCGATCTTGGTTTGCATGCCAGCCGCCGCGCCATTGAGGCTGCAGGCATCAGCGCGGACGAGATTGATCTGGTGATCGTTGCCACCACATCACCGGACAAGATGTTCCCGAGCACCGCCTGTATTTTGCAGGACAAGCTCGGCATCAGGAATCGCGGTGCGGCTTTTGATATTCAGGCGGTATGCGGCGGCTTTGTGTATGCGCTGAACACCGCCGATTTGTACATACGCGGCGGGCAGGCCAGGACGGTGCTGGTGGTTGGCGCGGAAGTGCTGTCACGCATGCTGGACTGGAATGACCGCACGACCTGTGTGCTGTTCGGTGACGGCGCCGGCGCGGTCATCCTGCAAGCCAGCGAAACGCCGGGCATAGTCGCAGGAAAACTGCATGCCGATGGCAGCCATCAGGGCATGCTGAAGGCGGATGGCAATATCCGTCACGGCGAAATTCAGGGAGAGCCGTTCATCAAGATGGACGGGCAGGCGGTGTTCAAGTTTGCCGTCAAGGTGCTGAGCGAAGTGGTCGAGGAAGTGCTGGCGGAAAACAATCTGCAGGGTTCCGACATCAGCTGGCTGGTGCCGCACCAGGCCAATATCCGCATCATGGAAGCTACCGCAAGGAAACTCGGCCTGAGCATGGATAAAGTCGTCGTCACCGTTGCCCATCATGGCAATACTTCATCGGCCTCGATCCCGCTGGCGCTGGACACCGCCGTACGCGACGGACGCATCAAGCCCGGACAGAATGTCCTGCTGGAAGCCGTGGGTGGCGGGTTTACCTGGGGCGCGATATTAATCAAATGGTAGGTTACGGATATGACTAAGTTTGCTTTCGTATTTCCCGGTCAGGGCTCGCAATCACGCGGCATGATGGACGGCTATGCCGATTTTCCTGTCGTGCGCGACACCTTCGCCGAAGCTTCCGGCATATTGCAACAGGACCTGTGGCAGCTGGTTTCCGAAGGCAGCGATGCCGACCTGAACGCGACGGTGAATACCCAGCCCGTCATGCTCACCGCAGGAGTGGCGGTATATCGCGCCTGGCAATCTCAAAATGGCGCGCTGCCGGCCATTATGGCCGGGCACAGCCTGGGTGAATACACCGCTCTGGTCGCGGCGGATGCGCTGAGTTTTACCGATGCATTGCCGCTGGTGCGCTTTCGCGCGCAATGCATGCAGCAGGCCGTACCGGAAGGCGTGGGCGGCATTGCCGCAATTCTCGGTCTGGACGACGAGACCGTGCGGGCGGTGTGTGCCGAGGGCGCGCAGGGGGAAGTGCTGGAGGCGGTAAATTACAATTCGCCGGCCCAGGTGGTGATTGCCGGCAATCGCGCCGCCGTTGAACGCGGCATGGAACTGGCCAAGGCCAGGGGCGCGAAGCGCGCCATCATGTTGCCGATGAGCGTGCCCTCGCATTGCCAGTTATTGAAAGACGCGGCGGAGCAATTGCGCGATTATCTTGCCAGCGTCACGATTCAGGCGCCGGCTATTCCGGTATTGCATAACGCCGATGTCGCGGCTTACCGTGACAGCGCGTCGATCAGGGATGCGCTGGTGCGTCAGCTGTATTCACCGGTGCGCTGGGTGGAAACCGTGCTGGAATTCGGCAAGCAGGGCGTTACTCACAACGTTGAATGCGCGCCGGGGAAAGTGCTGGCGGGGCTGAACAAGCGTATCGATACCAATCAGCAGGCATTGGCCATCAATGACGGCGAAGCACTGAAACAGGCCCTGGCTGCGCTCACATAAAGGGGGAGGCATGACACTGCAAGGACAAATCGCACTGGTGACCGGAGCATCCCGCGGAATCGGCCAGGCCATCGCGCTGGAACTGGGCAGACAGGGCGCGACAGTAATCGGTACCGCAACCAGCGATGCCGGCGCGCAAGCCATCAGCGCCTATATGGATGCCGCGGAAATCAGGGGTGTGGGCATGGTGTTGAATGTCAACGATGCCGCACAAATCGATCTTGTGCTGGCTGGACTGCGCAAACAATTCGGGGAAATTTCCATTCTGGTGAACAATGCCGGCGTTACCCGTGATAACCTGTTGGCGCGCATGAGCGACGAGGAATGGGATGATGTCATCGCGACCAACCTCAAGTCCGTGTTCCGCCTCAGCCGTGCCGTACTGCGCGGCATGATGAAAGCGAGGGCAGGGCGCATCATCAGTATCTCTTCGGTGGTCGGCAGCATGGGCAACCCGGGACAGGCCAATTACGCTGCATCCAAGGCGGGCATGATCGGCTTCACCAAATCACTCGCGCAGGAAATTGGCAGCCGCAACATCACTGTGAACTGTGTCGCGCCAGGCTTCATCGAAACCGACATGACTCACGCGCTGGGTGATGAACAGCGTGCCAGACTGGTTGAACATGTGCCGCTGAAACGCCTCGGTCAACCCGCCGATATCGCCGCTGCGGTGGTTTTTCTTGCTGGCGCTGGCGCTGCCTACATTACAGGCACCACGCTGCATGTAAACGGCGGCATGTACATGGGCTAGGGTCGCAACTCAATATAACCAACAGGACTACAAATGGCTAAACCAAATTACTCTTACGAAAAACGTCAGAAGGAAATTGCCAAGAAAAAGAAGCAGGAGGAAAAGCGGTTGAAGAAAGCTGCGGCTCAAAGCGGGCAGGCCCAGGAAGAAACACCTCAGCCGCCCGCTGAAGAGACGAATAGTTAAAGAGCCGTTCTTCGCCGCAATCGAATTCTGGTGCTGGAGAGAAGAATCGAACTTCCGACCTACGCGTTACGAGTGCGTTGCTCTACCAACTGAGCTACTCCAGCATGAACCGGTGCAATTATAAAGGACGCATGGCAACCGGGGAATTTTAATGATGCCTCCGGGCGTTGCTGCTT
>JBFKMJ010000059.1:0-7055 GCA_041629915.1 Gallionella sp. | reverse complement strand
GTTTGTCGCCGTTCACCGGCGACTGGAACTTCACGCCCTCTTCGGCAATCTTGCGCAACGCCCCGAGGCTGAACACCTGAAAACCGCCGGAATCGGTAAGAATCGGTCCGTTCCAGCCCATAAAGCGGTGCAAGCCGCCGTGCGCAGCGATAACCTCCAGTCCGGGGCGCAGCCACAGGTGAAATGTATTGCCCAGCACGATATGTGCATCAATTTCGTGCAGCTCGGCGGGCGACATCGCCTTCACCGTGCCATAGGTGCCGACCGGCATGAATGCCGGGGTCTGCACCGTGCCGTGTGCCAGTGTCAGCTGGCCGCGCCGTGCCGCATCTGAAGCGCTTATTAAATCAAACCGCATGATCGTCCCGCTCGATAAACATGGCATCGCCATAACTGAAAAACCGGTATTTTTCTTTCACTGCGTGGCGATATGCTGCCAGCATTGGTTTCATCCCGCCAAATGCGCACACCAGCATCAGCAAGGTGGATTTCGGCAGATGGAAATTGGTCAGCAACGCATCCACCGCGCGGAAGCGATAGCCGGGGGTAATGAAGATGGACGTCTCGCCGCTCCCGGCCTGCCATTCGCCATTCCGGGCCGCACTTTCCAGTGCGCGCAAACTGGTCGTCCCCACCGCGACCACCCGCCCGCCCGCATTGCGGGTCCGCGTCACGGCATCAACGGTAGCCTGCGAAATCTCGTAGCATTCGCTGTGCATCGCATGTTCACTGACATATTCGGCGCGCACCGGCTGGAACGTCCCGGCACCGACATGCAGGGTAACAGAGGCAATCTGCACCCCCTTGTCACGCAGGGCCTGCAGCATGTCTTCGTCGAAATGCAGTCCCGCCGTGGGCGCCGCCACCGCGCCCGCTTTGCGCGCAAATACCGTCTGGTAGCGTTGCTCATCTTCGCTATCCGCCGCATGGGTAATGTAGGGAGGCAACGGCAAGCTGCCGTGGCGTTCCAGCAATTCAAGCACCGATTCCTCGCCGTGAAAGCGCAAATGATAAAACTCGCCTTCGCGCCCCAGCACCTTCACCGGCAAGTCACCCTCAAGCAGCATTTCGCTACCCGCCTTGGGTGACTTGCTGGCGCGCACCTGCGCCAGCACTTCATGCCCGTTCAGCACGCGCTCGACCAGCACCTCCACCCGGCCCCCGCTGTCCTTGTTGCCGAGCAGGCGCGCCTTGATGACGCGCGTGTCATTCAGCACCAGCAGGTCATTCGGCCCAACCAGTCGCAACAGATCGGCAAAGCGGCAATCTTCCAGTGCAGCGCCATGCACATACAGCAAACGGCTTGCACCACGCTGTGCCAGCGGATGCTGCGCAATCAACTCCCCCGGCAACACAAAATCAAATTCATCGGTACGCATCAACGGCCACGTAAAACACACAAGGCCGTGATTGTAGTTGATGAGGCATATCGTTTCATGGATAATTCGCCGCTCTTCAGGCTGGGGAGATGGAACTGGCAAACGTGCCGGGGACCAAATCCTGGTGCCTGATTGAAAACATGGATTTGCCGGGGTGATGGAACTGGTAGACGTGCCGGACTCAAAATCCGGTGCCCGAGAGGGCGTGGGGGTTCGATTCCCCCCCCCGGCACCACTTGAAGCAGAAGGCAGGATTTCCTGCCTTTTTTCTTTTGGCATTATTATTTCTGGAATCGGCGCATGATCTGGAAACCAAACGTTACCGTTGCCGCCGTTATCGAGCGTGATGGAAAATTCCTGCTGGTCGAGGAAGAAACCTCGCAGGGGGTGCGCTTCAACCAGCCTGCCGGGCATCTTGAAGCCAACGAATCTCTGCTGACCGCCGTCGCGCGCGAAGTGCTGGAAGAGTCAGCCTATTCTTTTACTCCGCAGCACCTGCTCGGCATCTATCGCTGGCATGCCCCTGAATCTGACACGACCTATCTGCGTTTCGCCTTCACCGGCGCCATCACCGGGCATGACGCGGCCCGCAAGCTGGACACTGGCATCATTCAGGCTGTGTGGCTGCCGCCCGATGAAATCCGCGCCATACAGGAACGGCATCGCAGCCCGTTGGTGCTGCGCTGCATCGAAGACTACCTCGCGGGTAGACGTTATCCGCTCGACATGCTGATGCACCATGAATAACGAGCAAGCTCATTCTCCCTATCCAACTTCCCCCTGCAAGCGGGGGGAAGAGCAAATGTGAAAAACAATCGTAAATCCCGGATCGTCGTAGGCCTGTCCGGCGGCGTGGATTCCTCGGTTGCCGCGCTGTTGCTCAAGCAGCAGGGCCATGAGGTGATCGGCCTGTTCATGAAGAACTGGGAAGACGACGACAGCGACGAATACTGCTCGTCACGCCAGGATCTGCTGGATGCCGTATCGGTAGCCGACACCATCGGCATTCCGATTGAGGCGGTAAACTTTGCGGCGGAATACAGGGAGCGCGTGTTCGGCTATTTCCTGCGCGAGTACCGGGCCGGACGCACGCCCAACCCGGACATCCTGTGCAATTCCGAAATCAAGTTCAAGGCGTTTCTCGATCATGCCATCCAGCTGGGGGCAGACTGCATCGCCACCGGGCACTACGCGCAGGTGCGCGAGGTGGACGGGCTGTTCCAGCTGCTCAAGGCTGTTGATGACAGCAAGGATCAGAGCTACTTCCTGCACCGCCTGAACCAGAATCAATTGAGCCATGCGGTGTTTCCGCTCGGCAAATTGCTGAAATCCGAAGTACGCGCGATTGCCGGGCAGCATGGCCTTTCCAACTACGCCAAGAAGGACAGCACCGGAATCTGCTTCATCGGCGAACGTCCGTTCCGCGAATTCCTCAACCGCTACCTGCCCACCTCGCCCGGCGAGATGGTCACGCCGGACGGCAAGGTGGTGGGGCAACACATCGGCCTGTCGTTTTACACCATCGGTCAGCGTCAGGGGCTGGGTATCGGCGGAGCCAGGGATGCGTCCGGCGAACCGTGGTTCGTGGCGAGCAAGGATATGGCCAGCAACCGTCTGATCGTGGTGCAGGGGCACGACCACCCCGCCCTGCTTGCGCCGCGTCTGGGCGCACTGGATAGCCACTGGATCAGCAATACCGCGCCGCTGCTCAATCACCCCTATACCGCCAAGACGCGTTACCGGCAGACCGATGCGCCATGTTGCATTACCGCAATGGACGACGGCCGCTGTTCGTTCACGTTCGATCAACCGCAATGGGCGGTGACGCCGGGGCAGTCTGTTGTCGTTTACGATGGCGCCATTTGCCTGGGCGGCGCCGTCATTGAACAAGAACTGACCTGATTCGCGTAAAATACGCGTTTTCGCATCGGGGCATCACCATGACCACACTCAGCCAACTCACCGCCCTTTCTCCACTCGACGGACGCTACCACGGCAAAGTGGACGCGCTGCGGGATTACTTCAGCGAGTTCGGCCTGATCCGCTTTCGCGTGCAGATCGAAATCGAATGGCTCAAGGCGCTCAGCGCGCAGGCTGACATTACTGAAATCGCGCCTTTCTCCGCCGCGACCATCGCGCAACTGGATGCGCTCAACACAAACTTTTGCGAGAACGATGCAGCAGCGATCAAGGCCATCGAAAAACGCACCAATCACGACGTCAAGGCGGTGGAATACTGGCTGCGCGAGAACCTGTCAGGCAACCCGGAAACTGACAAGGCACTGGAATTCATCCACTTCGCCTGCACCTCGGAAGATATCAACAACCTGAGCCATGCCCTGATGCTGAAAAGTGCGCGCGAGGCCGTGATGGTGCCCGCACTGCAAAGCCTTGTCGCACGATTAAAAGACCTATCGCACCAACTCGCCGACCTGCCGATGCTGTGCCGCACCCATGGCCAGACGGCCACGCCCAGCACAATGGGCAAGGAAATGGCAAATGTGGTGTACCGTTTGCAACGTGCCGAACAGCGCCTTGTCGCAACAGAAATCCTCGGCAAGATCAATGGTGCAGTGGGCAACTACAACGCACATTTGTCGGCCTACCCGGACGTGGACTGGGAGGCGTTTGCCCAGCGCTTTATCGAGGCGCGCGGTATTACTTTGAACCCCTACACCACCCAGATCGAGCCGCACGATTACATGGCGGAACTGTTCGATGCAGTTGCGCGCATCAACACCGTCCTGATCGACCTGAACCGCGATATCTGGGGCTACATTTCGCTCGGTTATTTCAAACAGAAAGTTGTTGCTGGTGAGGTCGGCTCCTCGACCATGCCGCACAAGGTCAACCCGATCGACTTTGAAAATTCGGAAGGCAACCTAGGCCTTGCCAATGCACTGCTGAGGCACTTATCAGAAAAGTTGCCGGTTTCACGCTGGCAACGCGATCTCACCGATTCCACCGTGCTGCGCAACATGGGTGTCGCGCTGGGCTACGCGCTGCTCGGCTATGAATCCTGCCTGAAGGGGCTGAACAAACTGGAAGCTAACCCGCAACGACTGATGGAAGACCTGGACAATAGCTGGGAAGTCCTGGCCGAGCCGATCCAGACCGTGATGCGCCGGTATGGCGTCGAGAACGCCTACGACAAACTGAAAGAATTGACGCGCGGTCAGAGCGGCATCAACCGCACTTCGCTGCAGGCTTTCATCACCACACTCGATATACCCGAAGCGGAAAAAAAACGCCTGCTGCAACTCAGCCCAGGCACCTATACCGGCAAGGCGGCGGCGTTGGCAAAGCGCATCTGACTCCGCCCCACCCTCGAATTAACGGCATTTACTGACAAACAATCATTGCCTCAAAGAACACATTTCAAAAAACCATGTTCTTATTAAGGAATACAAAGTATCCTAACGCCTGAATGAAATGGGTTGTTGGCACCCTGAACATGCATTCTTTGTGTTAGGGCGATTGTTTTATTTATTTGTTTTTAGGGAGGGTAGTCATGTCAGGTGGTTTGATGTTTGCATTGTTGTGTGCAGTCGCCGCGCTCCTGTATGGTGCGTTTTCAATTAAATGGATTCTAGGGTTGCCGACCGGCAACGACCGCATGCGGGAAATCGCCGCAGCCGTTCAGGAAGGCGCCTCCGCCTACCTGAACCGGCAATACACCACAATCGGTATTGTCGGCACGATTCTGCTGATCGTCATCTTCATCTCGCTGGGCTGGCAGACCGCCATCGGTTTTGCGCTGGGTGCCGTTTTGTCGGGGGTTACCGGCTACATCGGCATGAACGTGTCGGTGCGTGCCAATGTGCGCACCGCACAAGCTGCCAGTGAAGGCCTGAATGCCGCGCTCAACGTTGCCTTCAAAGGCGGCGCCATCACCGGTCTGCTGGTGGTCGGCCTAGGGTTGCTGGGCGTTGCCGGTTATTATGCGTTCCTGACCCTGGCGATGGGCGCCAGTACCGCCGACGCCACCCATTCCCTGGTTGGGTTGGCCTTTGGCAGCTCGCTGATTTCCATCTTCGCCCGTCTGGGCGGCGGCATCTTCACCAAGGGCGCGGACGTCGGCGCCGACCTGGTGGGCAAGGTCGAAGCCGGGATTCCCGAGGACGACCCGCGCAACCCGGCGGTGATTGCCGATAACGTCGGCGACAACGTCGGCGACTGCGCCGGCATGGCCGCTGACCTGTTTGAGACCTACGCCGTGACCATCATCGCCACCATGGTGCTGGGCGGCCTGATGATCACCGGTTCCCCGGAAGCGGTGATCTATCCGCTGGTGCTGGGCGGCGTCTCCATTGTCGCTTCGATTATTGGCACCTTCTTCGTCACTGTACGCGAGGGCGGCAAGATCATGAACGCGCTGTATCGCGGCCTGATCGTGTCTGGCGTGCTGGCGGTCGTCGCGTTCTACCCGGTCACCACCTGGATTCTGGGTGAAGGCGTAATGATCGACGACAAGCTGGTGACGTCGATGAACCTCTACCTGGCTTCCCTTATCGGCCTGGCGCTGACTGCGGCAATGGTGTGGATCACCGAGTATTACACTGCCACCGAATACAGCCCGGTGCGCCACATCGCCGAAGCCTCTACCACTGGCCACGGCACTAACGTCATTGCCGGTCTGGGTGTATCGATGAAATCCACCGCCGCACCGGTACTCGCCGTTTGCATGTCGATCTGGGGAGCCTATGCATTGGGCGGCCTGTACGGCATCGCCATCGCTGCAACTTCCATGCTGTCGATGGCCGGCATCATCGTGGCACTCGACGCCTACGGCCCGATCACCGACAACGCCGGCGGCATTGCCGAAATGGCCGGACTGGACGAGGAAATCCGCAACATTACCGATCCGCTCGACGCCGTGGGCAACACGACCAAGGCCGTCACCAAAGGCTACGCCATCGGCTCCGCCGGCCTGGCGGCGCTGGTACTGTTTGCCGACTATACCCATGCACTTTCCGGGCATGGCGGCGAAATACTGACCTTCGACCTGTCCAACCATATGGTCATCATCGGGCTGTTCATCGGCGGCATGGTGCCTTACCTGTTTGCCGCAATGGGCATGGAAGCCGTCGGCCGTGCCGCCGGTTCGGTGGTGGTGGAAGTGCGTCGCCAGTTCAAGGAAATACCCGGCATCATGGAAGGCACCGGCAAGCCTGAATACGGCACCTGCGTCGACATGCTGACCAAGTCCGCGATCAAGGAAATGATTGTCCCGTCACTGCTACCCGTCGCCGTCCCGGTAATCGTCGGCCTGACCCTTGGTGCGCAAGCGCTGGGCGGCGTGCTGGTCGGCACCATTATCACCGGTATTTTTGTGGCAATCTCCATGACCACCGGCGGTGGTGCGTGGGACAACGCCAAAAAATACATCGAAGAAGGCAACTTCGGCGGCAAGGGCTCTGAAGCGCACAAGGCTGCTGTCACCGGTGATACCGTCGGCGACCCCTACAAGGACACTGCCGGCCCGGCCGTAAACCCGCTGATCAAGATCATCAATATTGTCGCACTGATGATCGTGCCCCTGATTTAATTAGATCAACAGGCACAAAAAAAGGGGCGGAAATTTCCGCCCCTTTTTTCGACCAACTTTCTTTCATCTGGGTTTTTTGTTTTTTAAGCCCAATAAAAAAGCCCAACACGAGGTTGGGCTTTTTTATT
>JBFKMJ010000058.1:0-7080 GCA_041629915.1 Gallionella sp. | reverse complement strand
GATATGGTGCGCCAGATCGTGCGTCGCCTGAGCCGCGCCAAACCACAGCCGCAATAAGCCATGCAAATCGCCAGCGAGGACCTGCCGCGTCATCTTGCTTCCGGTCTCCAGCCGCTGTATGTGGTGCATGGCGACGCACTGCTGCTGGTGATCGAGGCGGCGGACAGTATCCGCGCGGCAGCGCGTGCGGCCGGCTACAGCGAGCGCGAGACGTTTATCGCCGAACAGCATTTCAAATGGAGTGAGTTGCGCAACAGCGCACAAAGCCTTTCGCTGTTTGCCGAGCGCAAGATCATCGACCTGCGCATCCCTTCCGGAAAACCCGGCACGGAAGGCGGGCAGGCGTTGCAGGATTACGCTGCCAATCTGAGCCCGGACGTGCTCACGCTGATTTCCCTGCCCAGGCTGGATTGGAGCGCGCAGAAAACCCAGTGGTTCAGCGCGTTGCAGCGTAACGCCGTGATGATTACCGCCGATGATATTCCGCGCAATGCGCTGCCGCGCTGGATTGCCGCCCGCCTGAAACGGCAGGATCAGACTTCCGACGAGGCCACGCTGGCATTTCTTGCCGACCGTTGCGAGGGCAACCTGCTCGCCGCATTTCAGGAAATCCAGAAGCTTGCGCTGCTGTTCCCGGCCGGGCCTTTGTCTTTCGAACAGGTCAGGGATGCGGTGATGGATGTGGCACGCTACGACATCTTCAAGCTCTCCGAAGCCATGCTGAGCGGTGACGCAACCCGTTTTGCGCGCATTCTCGACGGGCTGCGCGCCGAGGGAACCGCCACCGTGCTGGTGCTGTGGGCGGTCAGTGAAGACATCCGCACGCTGGGCAAGGTGCTGCAGGCAGTGCAGCGCGGCGCCAACCTTGGCAGCGCATTGCGCGACATGTGGGTGCGCCGGGACCGGCAGGGACTGATCGAGCATGCGGCGCGGCGCCTGAAATTGTCGTTCATCGAGCGCGCCCTGCTTCAAGTCGCGCGACTGGACAAGACCATCAAGGGCCTGCGTCAGGGTGATGTGTGGGATGAGCTGTTGCAGCTCGGTTTGAGGTTCGCGAAATGAGCGACATATTGTTAGTGATTACCAACCTGCCGGATGTGCAAGCCGCCGGGCAACTGGCGCAACGGTTGATCGAGGAGCGGGTGGCTGCCTGCGTGAACCAGCTTGCGCCCTGCACCTCGACCTACCGCTGGCAGGGTAAAATCGAAACCGCCACCGAAGTGCCGCTGCTGATCAAGACCACGCGTGCCGCCTATCCGCACCTTGAACAATTGATCCGTACGGTGCATCCTTACGAACTTCCGGAAATCATCGCTGTCCCTGTTACAGCGGGTTTGCCTGCCTATCTGGACTGGGTAAGCCAGGAAACCGACATCCTCAAGGACTGAATTCATGCGTTTTGTATTGCTGTTATTGTGTTTGATGGCTCCCGCCTCGCATGCGGGAGGTCTGCTGGATCGCCTGCCTGGACTGGGCGGCACCAAACAGCCCAGCTTCCTGCCGCCGGACCAGGCTTTCGTTCTGCAGGTCACGGCGCGCGATGCTCATACCCTGCAAGCCAGCTTCAACATAACGCCAGGCTACTATATGTACCGCGACAAAATCAGGTTCGAGGTCAAAGACGGTGCGGCCAAAGTTCTGGCGCTGAATTTGCCGAGAGGCGAGATGAAGCAGGATCCCGCTTTTGGCGAAATCGAAGTGTTTCACAACTCATTCCAGGCCGAAATTACCCTGGAGCGTTTGAGCGATGCGGCTGGCGGCATGACTGTAAATGCCACCTATATGGGTTGCAGCGAGGAAGGGTTGTGCTATCCGCCCATTAACAAGACCTTCCAGCTGCAATTGCCGGATGTCAAAAGCGGTCAGCGCGCGACGCCCATACCGGCAATGACCGAAGCGCCGCCGCCATCGGCGATCTCTCCCGGCCCAGCCGAATCGGTCAACGAAAATACCCGGATTGCCCGGCTTTTCAAGGGAGGCAGCTTCTGGCTGATTGTTTCTTCCTTTTTCGGCGCCGGACTGTTGCTTGCCTTGACTCCCTGCGTGTTTCCGATGATACCCATCCTGTCCGGCATCATCGTCGGGCGCGGCCACAAAATCACCAAGATGCATGGCTTCATCCTGTCACTGGCTTATGTGATGGGCATGGCGATTACCTATGCCGCGGCAGGGGTGGCGGCCGGATTTTCCGGCAGTCTGATTTCCAACGCGCTGCAAACACCCTGGGTGCTGGGGAGCTTTGCCGCCATGTTTGTCTTGCTGTCATTGTCCATGTTCGGCCTGTACGAACTGCAACTGCCGAGTTCCTGGCAAAGCAAGCTGAGCGGCGCCAGCAGCCGTCTGCATGGCGGGCATCTGTCTGGGGTATTTGTCATGGGCGCGCTGTCTGCCATCATCATCGGGCCATGCGTGGCCGCGCCGCTGGCCGGTGCGCTGCTGTATATCGGCCAGACACACGACGCCGTGCTGGGCGGGGTGGCCCTGTTCGCGCTGGCACTGGGTATGGGCGCGCCGTTGCTGTTGATCGGCACCTCGGCGGGTGTGCTGTTGCCCAAGGCGGGTGTGTGGATGGAGTCGGTGAAGAGTTTCTTTGGCGTGATGCTGCTGGCGCTGGCGATCTGGATCATCCAGCCGCTGCTGCCCATCAGCGTACAAATGCTGTTGTGGGCGGCGCTGCTGATATTCTCAGGGATTTACCTGCGTGCGCTAGACACGCTGCCGCACAATGCCGGCGGCTGGCACCGGCTGCTCAAAAGTATCGGCCTGCTCGCCCTGCTGCTCGGCGTGGCTTACCTGATCGGCGCGCTGTCCGGCGCCCGCGATATCCTGCGTCCGCTTGGCAACACCGTTCGCGTCGAAGCGCAGTCGCCCGCCACGCTGCAATTCTCCCGCGTCATGGATGTCGCCGATCTTGACCGGCGTCTTGCCCAGGCCGGCCGGCCGGTGATGCTGGACTTCTATGCCGACTGGTGTGTCTCCTGCAAGGAGATGGAGCGATTCACCTTCCACGACCCCGCCGTGCAGGCAAAACTCAAATCGGTGCTGCTGCTGCAGGCGGACGTGACGGCAAACAGCGAAGCCGACAGTGCCCTGCTCAAGCGCTTTGGCTTATACGGTCCTCCCGGCATCCTGTTTTTCGATGCAAAGGGTAACGAGATGGAAGATTTTCGCGTAATCGGTTATCAGGATGCCGCGCAGTTTCTGCAGTCGCTGGAAAAAGTCGGCCTTTGATGTTATTTGGTCTATCTTTATAAAAAAGATGGACAACTGTCACCAATTTACGGCAAACTGCGCGCATGAAGAATATCCTTGTACTGCATGGGCCTAATCTGAATCTGCTCGGTGCGCGCGAGCCGGAAGTCTACGGACGCATCACGTTAGACGAAATTAACGTACGTTTGGCGACATTAGCCGGCGCGAATGGCGCCAACCTGTTCTGCTTCCAGAGTAATTCGGAAGTCGCGCTGGTAGAACGGGTGCAGCAGGCACACGGCGATGGCACGCAGTTCATCATTATCAATCCGGCCGCCTTCACACATACCAGTGTCGCGCTACGCGATGCGCTGGCGGCGGTGGATATTCCATTCATCGAGGTACACCTGTCCAATGTATTTGCGCGCGAGGCGTTCCGCAAGGAATCGTTTTTCTCCGATCTTGCTGTTGGTGTAATCAGCGGTCTGGGTGCGGCAGGTTATGAGTATGCCGTGCAGTATGCACTGCACAGTAAAAACTAGGCTTTTTCAAGGAGGGCATCATGGATTTACGCAAGCTCAAGACGCTGATTGAGTTGGTGGAGGGTTCCGGCATTGCCGAACTGGAAATCAGCGAGGGCGAAGAACGCGTGCGCATTACACGCACTGTTGCCGCTGCTCAGCAGATATATGCCCCGGCACCGGCACCCGTTGCTGCTGCGCCGCAACCCGCTGCCCCGGCGGCGGAACCTGCCAAACCCGCCGCCCCTGAGGGGCATATAGTGAAATCGCCAATGGTTGGCACTTTCTACCGTTCCGCCTCGCCAGGCTCCAAGCCCTTTGTCGATGTGGGCCAGAACGTCAATAACGGCGATACGCTGTGCATCATCGAGGCGATGAAGCTGCTCAACGAAATCGACGCGGACCAGTCCGGCGTCATCAAGGCCATCCTGGTTGAAAACGGGCAACCCGTGGAGTTCGGCCAACCTTTGTTTGTTATAGGGTGACGCCTTGAGGATAACCACCAGAATTCAGCCCGTTTCGGTGTTGGCTAACATAAGCGTAGCGAATGTTAAGCAGCGCAGCTGCGGCCTTAGCCAAAACGGGCAACCCGTGGAGTTTGGCCAACCCTTGTTCGTGATCGGCTAATACATGAAACGTGAAATGTGAAACGTATCCCTTCCGGCGGGGAGGGTCGCGCTGGAAACGCGGTGCGGGCATCACTTTTTACGTTTCATATTTCACAAAGAGGTAAGACAATGTTCGAGAAGATATTAATCGCAAACCGCGGTGAAATAGCGTTGCGCATCCAGCGCGCCTGCCGTGAGCTTGGTATCAAAACCGTGGTCGTGCATTCCGAGGCGGATGCCGATGCGAAGTATGTCAAGCTGGCCGACGAATCGGTGTGTATCGGACCGGCATCGTCGAGCCAGAGTTACCTGAACATCCCCGCCATCATCAGCGCTGCGGAAGTCACCGATGCGCAGGCCATTCATCCCGGCTACGGGTTTCTGTCGGAAAGCGCCGATTTTTCCGAGCGCGTCGAAAAATGTGGCTTCGTATTCATCGGCCCGCGCGCCGACACCATCCGCCTGATGGGCGACAAGGTTTCCGCCAAGAGCACGATGAAAAAAGCCGGTGTGCCCTGCGTGCCGGGCGTGGACGGTGCGTTGCCGGATAATTCTGCCGAGATCATCAAGATTGCGCGCAGCATCGGCTACCCGGTCATTATCAAGGCGGCAGGCGGTGGCGGCGGGCGCGGCATGCGCGTGGTGCATACCGAAGCGGCATTGCTCAACGCGGTCACCATGACCAAGACCGAGGCACAGGCTGCCTTCAACAACCCCATGGTCTACATGGAGAAGTTTCTGGAGAACCCGCGCCACATCGAATTCCAGATACTGGCTGACCAGCATGGCAACGCGGTGCACCTGGGCGAGCGCGATTGCTCGATGCAGCGCCGTCACCAGAAGGTCATCGAAGAAGCGCCCGCGCCGCTGTTGAACCCGCGTCTGCGCAACAAGATAGGCGAACGCTGCGCCGAAGCCTGCCGCAAGATCGGCTACCGTGGGGCGGGGACATTCGAGTTTCTGTACGAGAACGGAGAATTCTTCTTTATTGAGATGAATACCCGCGTGCAGGTGGAACACCCCGTCACCGAGATGATTACCGGCATTGATATCGTGCAGCAGCAGATCCGCATTGCCGCCGGAGAAAAACTGTCGTTCCGGCAGCGCGACGTTCAGTTCAGGGGGCATGCCGTCGAATGCCGTATCAATGCCGAGCATCCTTACAAGTTTACGCCCTCGCCGGGGCGCATCACTTCCTGGCACGCACCGGGCGGGCCAGGCATCCGCGTCGATTCGCATGCCTACAATAACTATTTTGTACCGCCGCATTATGACTCGATGATCGGCAAACTCATTGCCTATGGCGACACGCGCGAGCAGGCCATGGCCAGGATGCGCATCGCCCTGTCCGAAATGTGGGTGGAAGGCATCGACACCAATATCGCGCTGCATCGCGAGTTGCTGCAGGATGCGGCCTTCATGCGCGGCGGCACCAGCATCCATTATCTGGAGCAACGGCTGGCCGAACGTACCAAGGGCAAGTAGCGCAACGACTGCGCTCGCTACGCTGCGTTCTGTTCAGATGGCCTGGCTGACTCTCACTGTTGACACCGATGCGCAACACGCCGAGGCGCTGAGCGAAGCGTTGCTGGAGCTTGGTGCGCTATCGGTGGATTTGCTGGATGCCGATGCCGACACGCCGGACGAGCAGGCGATTTTTGGCGAACCCGGCGAACCACCGCCCGGCGTGTGGCAGCATAACCGCGTCAGCGCGCTGTTCGAAGCCGACCTGGATGCCGCCGCGATCCTGCGTGCAGCCGCGATGCGCGTCGGCCTCAAGGAAATGCCGGCATACCGCATTGAAACACTGGCTGACAACGATTGGGTGCGTCTCACCCAGTCCCAGTTTGACCCGATTCCGATTTCATCACGGCTGTGGATTGTCCCGACCTGGCACACGCCCTGCAACCCGGAGGCCATCAACATCGTACTCGACCCCGGCCTGGCGTTCGGCACCGGCAGCCACCCCACCACGCGTCTTTGCCTGCGCTGGCTGGACAGCAACATCAAGGGTGGCGAATCGGTGCTGGATTATGGTTGCGGTTCCGGCATCCTCGCCATCGCCGCGCTCAAGCTGGGGGCTGCACGTGCCGTCGGGGTTGATGTAGACTCACAGGCCGTGAGCGCCAGTCGCGACAACGCCATCGCGAACCAGGTTGAAAACGTGCTTTTTTTTCAGCCCGACAACGCACCGCAAGGCAGTTACGATCTGGTCGTGGCGAACATTCTGACCAATCCGCTGAGAATGCTTGCGCCGTTGCTGGCGAATGCGACGCGGCAAGGCGGACAAATTGTGTTATCCGGCATACTTGAGGAACAGGCACAGGAAGTGATGAATATCTACCGCCAATGGTTCGACCTGAATGCCCCGATTTTCGAGGAGGGTTGGTCATGCCTGTCGGGACGGAGGCGTTAAGATGAGCGGAACAACACTCTGTCCGCACTGCGACACGCGCTTCAAAATTGCCGAGGAACAGCTGGAAGCGCACCATGGCATGGTGCGTTGCGGGCATTGCCTGCAGGCCTTTGATGCACGTCCCGGCTTCATTCCAGAGCAACCCAGCCCGCAGCTTGAATTGCCGATATTGAACGAGCCGGCGTCTTCCACTGTACCCGGAGAAGCGCCGCAGTCGGCACAACAGCCCGCACCCGAAGCGGCCAGCCCCGATTTTATTCCGATGATGCCGGATGCGGATGCATTCATGCATGAAGCCATCAATCTGGATGAGGTCGCTTCGAACGGGGAAGATCTGGCTGAT
>JBFKMJ010000057.1:0-7098 GCA_041629915.1 Gallionella sp. | reverse complement strand
CCCCCAGATTGAAGAGCCTTTTCTCAAGCAGCACTCCGACATCTCCAAGTTGAAAGTGCCGGACTTCTCCAAAGACGGGCGGTTGCCGGTATACATGGAGGCGACCGAGATATGCGTGAAGGAGGTGGGAAGCCAAGTGGTGGTCAGCACCGTTTTCGGCGGGCCGTTAACCACGGCGGCGGCGCTGTATCCGGTGGAGTTGCTGACGCGGGACATGATCAAGAACCCTGCTTGGGTGCACGAGCTGCTGGAGATATGCACGCAGGCCGGCATAAGATTTATCGATGAAATCCTGAAGCGGGGCGCGCTGCCGATCATCGTGGAACCCATCGGCTCCGGCAGTCTGGTGAGCCCGCGCCATTTCAAGGAGTTCGTCGCGCCTTATCTCAAGCGGCTTGCCGACCATGTTCACCAGACCGGCGGCGGCATGCCCGCCGTGCTGCACATCTGCGGCAAGACCACGCCAAATTTCAAGGCAATGCTGGAAGCCGATTTCGATATCTGGAGCCTCGATGCGTGTGATCTGGGCGAAGCGAAGGCGGCGGCCGGACATCGCGTGGCGCTGGTAGGCAACGTCATTCCGGCCAACCTGTTGAAGAACTCACCCGAAGAGATAGACGCCGAGGCGCGTGAGATCTGCGAAAAAATGGGCGACAAGGTGGGCTTCATACTGGGTAGCGGGTGCGAAGTGCCGATCAACACCCCGCCTGAAAACATCGACGCGCTCATCAACGCGGCGCGCAAATACGGCAAGTACGACAGTTAGAAGTGCATGCCGAAAAAACAATCAATAATCTTCTGAGGAGGTTCAAGTGAAATTATTACAAAATCGCATCGGGATGGTGGTAGCCGGTTTGATTCTGGCCATCGCGGCAACCCGTTATAACCATTTCGGTTCGGCCGCTTCCCTGCCCGATGCTTCCTGGGCGGTATTCTTTCTGGGCGGCCTGTATCTGGCCAGGTCGGCGCGCGCGTCCGTGGCTGTATTCATTGCGCTGCTGCTGGAAGCGGGTCTGGTGGATTACTACGCGACCTCGGTGCAGGGCATCAGCGACTGGTGCATGACGCCGGCCTACTGGTTCCTCATTCCGACCTATGCCGGCCTGTGGTTTGCCGGCCGCTGGTTTGCGACCCGGCACAGCATGGAAGGCAAAGGACTGGCCGGGCTGGCCCTGACGACATGGGCGGCCAGCAGTTTTGCCTACCTGTTTTCCAACGCCAGCTTTTATGTGTTCTCCGAGCGTTTCAACGACATGACGGCAATGGAATACGCGGCGCGCGTGTCCCAGTACTATGTGTCATATGTCTCGGTGACGCTGTTCTATGTCGCCTGCGCGGTTGCCATACACATGGCCTTCAACATTACCAGCAAGGAAGGCGCGCATACACCTTCGTGATGTTGCGCTGAACAGGAATGGCTGACATGAATGAAAAAACCAGGCTGCTGAATGCCCTGCGCGGGGAGGCCGCCGACCGGCCTCCTTTCATCTGCCCGGGCGGGATGATGAACATGGCGGTGACCGATCTCATGGATGCCGCCGAAAGCTGGTGGCCGGAGGCGCACTCGGATCCGGAAAAAATGGCCCGCCTCACGCTGGCCGCGAACCGGGTGGGTGGCATCGAGAATACCGGCGTGCCTTTCTGCATGACCGTGGAAGCCGAGGCGATGGGCGCGCAGGTTGACCTCGGCGCGCTCGGAAACGAGCCGCGCGTCACGGAATATGCCATCGAGCGTCTGGACCAGATCGAGCGGCTGCAGTCCATCGACCCCGGCAAGGGGCGCGCAAAAGTTTGTGCCGACGCGATCCGGATACTGAAAAAAGAGGCGCCGCAGACACCGGTCATCGCCAACCTCACCGGCCCGGTAAGTCTGGCTTCATCCCTGATCGAGCCGATGGTCTATTACAAGGGGTTGATTACCGACCGGGAAAAGTCCCACCAGTTGATGGCGCTCGTCAACGAAAACCTCATCCGCTTTGGCGACGCGCTGATCGAGGCGGGCGCCGATGTGGTCTGCATCGCCGATCCGTCGGCATCGGGCGAGATACTGGGAAGGAAATCCTTTGCCGAGTTCGCCATTCCGTACCTCAACAGCCTGTTGAATCACTTTCGGGAAAAACACGGCACCCCGTCCATCGTGCATATATGCGGCGATGTGCGCTGCCTCGGCAATCTGTTGTCCGAAATTTCCGCCGAGTCCATCAGCGTGGATGCCATGGTCAGCATCAGGACGCTCAGGGAACTTGCCCCCGCCAAGGTGTCCATGGGGAACGTGAGCACTTATCTGCTGGAAAAGGGCGAGCCGGGTGACATCATGAAACACGGCGAGCGGTGTTTGCGGAGCGGGGCGGGCATACTCTCGCCGGCCTGCGGCATCAGCCCGAGAACCCCGCTGGTGAATATCAGGGGTCTTGCCAGCGCCATCCCCGGGGACGATCAGGCCGCAAACAGCAGACAGGTTGCAGGGACAGCGTAATGGGAAAAGTGGAAATCAAATTCCTGCCGCAGAACAAGGTGGTGGATGCCGCCATCGGCAGCTGCCTGATGCAGGTGGCGCGCGATGCCTTCATCGACATCGAGTCGTCATGCAGCGGCAAGGGCACCTGCGGCAAATGCCTGGTGCAACTCGTGGAGGGCGGCGCGGATGAGCCGCATGATGACGAGATCAAACATATCAGCGGTGAGCAGCTCGCTCAGGGGGTGAGGCTGGCCTGCCGCTCGAAAGTCACCGGCATGGCCGATTACCAGGTGCTGGGCGCGGCCGGAAAGAAACACCGCATCCTGTCCGAAGGGCGCATGCCCGAGTTCTGCCTGAACCCGAACATCCGCAAGCAATACATCGAGCTCGAAAAGCCGAAGCTGGAAGACAATCTGGATGATGTGTCGCGACTGGAACAGGCGCTCGGACTGGGCTTTTCCGAAAAACTGCCGCTCTCCCTGCTGCAGCAGATTCCCGGCGTGCTGCGCAGCGGCGGGTTCAAGGCAACCCTGGTGCTGGCGGGTGATGACCTTGTCGGCATCGAGCCGGGCGACACCACTGCCCTGTGCTACGGCGCGGCGGTGGATATCGGCACCACCACGGTGGTGGTCTCCCTGGTGAATCTGGTCAGCGGCGAAGAACTGGCCGCGTGCACCATGATCAATCCGCAGAAGAACCACGGCCTTGATGTGCTGAGCCGCATCCAGCACGTGCGGGAGCATCCCGGCGGGCTGGATGAACTGAGCCGCATGATTCGGGAATGCATCGACACCCTGATTGGCGAGGCGTGCAAGGATGCGGAGGTGGAGCGGCACAATATTTACGAAATATCGGTGGCGGCGAATTCCACGATCATGCATTTCTTCCTCGGCGTCGACCCGTCGGGTATCGGGAAATCGCCGTATGTTCCCTCCTTCACCTGCGGGGTGAATGTCACGGCGCGTGAACTGGGGATAACCATATCGCCATTCGGCACGGTCTACTGTCTGCCGGCTGTTTCCGCATACATCGGGGCGGATATCGTGGCGGGCATACTCAGCGCGGAACTGGCCGGCAGGGATGAACGGGCGCTTTTCATCGACATCGGCACCAACGGCGAAATCGCCTTCAGCTCGAAGGAAAAAATCTGCGCCTGTTCGTGCGCGGCCGGCCCGGCGCTGGAAGGGATGAACATCAGCTGCGGCATGCGCGCGGCCAATGGCGCGATTGAAAAGGTTTTCATAAACGACGATGTGGAAGTTCACACCATCGGCGGCAAGGCGGCGGTGGGGCTGTGCGGCAGCGGCATCATCGACGCCGTGGGGGAGTTGGTGAAAGCCGGCATCGTCCAGCCATCTGGGCGGTTTGTGAAATTGCAGCCGGGGGATGCGCCCCCCTGGGCGCACCGCTTGCAGAGCGGCGACGGGCCGGCGAGCTTCGTGCTGAGCGCCGGCAAGAAGGGCTTCGGCCCGATAGCCATCACGCAGAAGGACATCCGCCAGGTGCAGCTTGCCAAGGGCGCCATCCTTTCGGGCATCCTGGTGCTGTTGAGCAAACTTGAGATCGGTCTGCAGGACATCGACCGCGTCTACATCGCCGGCGCGTTCGGTTTTCATGTGCGCATGGAAAGCTTCGCGCGCATGGGCGTGATCCCGCCGGAGCTGCTCGACCGCGTCACGCTGATCGGCAACTCGTCCAAGTCCGGGGCCATCCTGTGTCTGCTCTCCAGGGAGCAACGCGAAGAGGCCGCGCGCCTCGCGCGCAAAATAGACTACACCGAGCTGTCGTGCTTCCCGGATTACGACAAGCTGTTTACCAAGTGTCTGTCATTCCCTGACGCCGATCCCGCATGAAATACGGCATAGGCATCGATACCGGCGGCACGTTCACCGACAGCGTAATCGTCGAATTCAACCAGCGGCGCCTGGTTTCCAAGGCGAAGGCGCTGACCACCAAGCAGGACCTGCGCATCGGCATAAAGAATTCCCTCGCCGCGCTGGATAACAGCCTGTTCCCCGAAGTCAAGCTGGTGTCGCTCTCGACCACGCTCGCGACCAACAGCGTGGTGGAGGGAAAAGGTTCCAGGGTCGGCCTGATCATTGCCGTGCCGGATGAAAACAGCTTCAAGCTTCCCGCGAACGTTCCGGCGGAGGAGGTCGCCGTCATACGCGGCGCGCACGATCTCGGCGGAAGCGAGACGGCGCCACTTGACAGCGACGCCGCCCGCAAGGCGGTGCGGCGCATGAAGGACCGGGTGGATGCGTTTGCGGTGTCGGGATATTTCAGCATCTACAACGCCGCGCACGAGTTGCAACTGAAGGAACTGATCGCGGCGGAATGCGGGCGTCCGGTGGTTTGCGGGCACGAGCTTTCCAGCGGCGTCGGCATGGTGGAGCGCGCCGTCACGGCGGCGCTCAATACGAGCCTGCTTCCCGTCATCGGCGAGCTGCTGGACGCGGTGATGCAGATCATGGCGGAAAACAACATACACGCGCCCCTGATGGTGGTGCGCGGCGACGGCTCCCTCATCGACGAAAAATCGGCGCGCAGCCGGCCGGTCGAAACCGTGCTGTCCGGCCCCGCCGCCAGTGTGATTGGCGCGTGCTGGTTGACCGGACTGAGCGACGCGGTCGTGGTGGATATGGGCGGAACCACCAGCGACATCGGCGTGATCAGCGGCGCGATCCCGACCGCCAGCGAGAACGGCGCGGTGGTCGGCGGATGGCGGACGCGCGTGCGCTCGATCGACATGTGGACCGCCGGTCTCGGCGGCGACAGCCGGATACGGGTGAAGTCGGCGGATGAAATTCATATCGGCCCGCGCCGGGTGGTGCCGCTGTCGCTGGCGTCCAGCCAATGTCCGGCACTGAACGATGCCCTGAAATCACTGGCAGCCACGCAGGGGCCCGCGCTGAAGGGGCTGGATCTGGATTTCTTCATGCTGGTGAAAATGCCCGCGTACGCGGTCGGAAAATACGAGCGGCTGATGCTGGAGGGGCTGGCTGGCAAGGTGCTGCACCGCGCCGACATCGAAAGGATCGCCGGGCCGTCGGTAGACCTGGACCAGTTTGTAAAGCTCGGTTTTGTGGCCGAAGTCTCCTTTACCCCGACCGACCTGCTGCATGCGAAGGGCGCGCTCAAGTTATGGGATGGCGCCGCCTGCGAAGAAGCGATGAAGTTTTACGCAAACAAGACCGGGCTGGACCGGGAGCCGCTGATCGCGCTGTTGTTTGACAGGATCATCGAAGAGCTCAGGTTCAATGTCGCCGCGAAATCGCTGGAAGAAGAGGGCATCGCGCTGCCCGCGCGCGCGAGCCGCGAGCTCCTCGACCGCCTTCTGCGGCTGGACGGCAACGGGGGTATCGCGGCCCGCTTCAAACTGAACCGGCCGCTGGTGGCAGTCGGTGCACCGGTCAAGGCCTATTTCCCCCGCGTGGCCGGCGATCTGGGCGCGCAACTGGTGGTGCCCGAGCATGCGGAAGTGGCCAACGCCGCCGGCGCGGTCACCGGCCGCGTGACCGCGATGGCGCAGGTTTTCGTCAGGCCGCTGCGCCCCGTCGGTTTTGCCGTGGTGGCCGCCGGCGAACACAAGGTTTTCGACGATGTGGAACCGGCGATCCGTTATGCCGAGCAGCTTGCGCGCACAACGGCAGAAAGCCAGGCGGCGGAAACCGGCGGGAAAAACCTGGAAACCACCGTGCACACCGAGGAGAAGTCCGCCCCGCTTGCCAGCGGCTGGGGCAAAACCATTTTTCTGGAACTCAGGATAACCGCAATGTCCATCGGGCAGCCGTATGTATGAAGCACACATCTGGAGAGAGTATTTTGGAACTGATTTCGTCCGGCAAAATAAATGTGCCGCAAACCCATCAACTCAGGAGTGATCGATCATGAGAATCGGCGTGGTTGCCTGCGACATCATGAAGCTGGAACTGGACAAGCTGTTGCACAAGATTCCCGGTATCACCGAGGTCGTCTATCTTGAAGCGGCGCTGCACTGCTATCCGAAAAAGATGAAACAGACCATCCTGGAAAATGTGAATGCCATCAAGGACAAGGTGGATGTGATCTTTCTCGGCTACGGTTTTTGCAGTACGCTGGAAGGGATAGAGGACGAGATCGACATACCGGTCGTGATGCCGCAGATGGATGACTGCATCCAGATATTCATGACGCCGCAGAAATATGGCGAAGCGATACGCAAGGAGGTCGGCACCTGGTTCATGAGTCCCGGCTGGGCGGAGATCGGGGTCGAAATGGTCATCAAGGAAAACCGTCTGGACCGGGTGGTGAAGTACGGCAAGGACCCGATGGAAATGGCCCGTAGGCTTTTCACGCACTACCGGCGCGGACTCTACATCGATACCGGAGTGGGGAAGGACGACTACTACATCGGCAAGTCGAACGAATTTTGTGACGCCTTCTCGCTGACGCTGGAGAAAACGACGGGAACTTCGGCAGTGCTGGAAGAGCACCTGGAAATAACCCAAAGAGTCGCCGCAAAGGCGGCAGCAGCGAAAGTAAAGGCGCACAATCTTCAGAAGGAGGACTAGCCATGAAGCCCGATGCAGTTCGTCAAACCGTGCAGGAACGCTACGGCAAGTTCGCGGAAGCAGCCGGTCGCGCCGATGATTCCTGTT
>JBFKMJ010000056.1:0-7170 GCA_041629915.1 Gallionella sp. | reverse complement strand
TGATCTGGAGGGCACCCAGCTCGGTTTACGCGCCGGTTCGTTCAACCGTCGCGACGCCTGGGTGCAATATGGCGGGGACTGGGGCGGTTACGATGTCGCGGCTTATCTGCGGGCGGGTGCTACCGATGGCCAGCGCCAGATTATCGCTGCAGACGCGCTGACCGGTTCGCCCTTTCCAACGCATGCGCCGGGACCGGTTAACCTCGGCCGCAATGCCATCGATGGCCGCCTTGATCTGGCGCGCGACAAGTGGCGGTTCCGCGCCGGCTATCAGGAGCGCGGCAAAGTTGGCATCGGTGCCGGGATAGCCTCGGCACTGGATCCCACGGGCAGCAATTATGGTCAGCGTATTTCCTCAGACCTCACGTGGCAGGACACGAATTTTGCGCCCGATATGGATGTGACTGCCCAGGCCAGTTATCTGCACATTACCGAAAAATCCTCCCTGACCCTCTACCCGCCCGGCTACCCCGGTTTTCCTGATGGCCTGATCGGCAATCCAGACAAGTGGGAACGCCACTTGCGCCTCAATATGGCAGTTGCCTATACCGGCATGCAGAGCCACAAGCTGCGATTTGGCGCCGGCACCCAGGATGATGATCTGTACCGTACGCGGGAGACCAAGAATTTCAGCAACCCTGCTCCCGGAGTGCTGATTCCGCTTGGGTCGGTGGTGGACGTGACTGACAGCGCCCCTTTTCTGCGTCCGCACAACCGCCGCGTGAGCCATGCCTATGTGCAGGATGAATGGGCATTTGCCCGGGACTGGTACCTGACCGCCGGGGTGCGCCATGACCAGTATTCCGATTTCGGCGGTACCACCAACCCGCGTCTGGCGCTGGTGTGGGAAGCCGCCTACAACCTGACCAGCAAGCTGCTCTACGGCCGCGCTTTCCGCCCCCCGTCATTCGCTGAGCTTTACAACATCAATAACCCGGTGGCACTGGGCAACCCCAACCTCAAGCCGGAAACCAACGAATCCGTGGAGCTGGCTTTCGCATGGCAGCCCTCAAGCACCCTGCAAACAAATCTGAACCTGTTTCACTACCGTATGAAGGACATTCTGCGTTTTGTGCCGAATCCGGATGGCAGCGCCACCGCACAGAATGCCGGGCGACAGAACGGCCAGGGCTTCGAAATCGAGCTGGTCTGGGAAGCGGGCCAGAACCTGCGGCTTTCCGGCAATTACGCCCAGCAGCATTCGTATGATGCGGCAACCTACCATGATGCCGGCAACGCTCCCCGGCATCATGTCTATGCGCGGGCGGACTGGCGTTTCATGCCGGGCTGGGCGGTGGACACGCAAGTCAACCGCATTGCAGGACGCGAGCGCGAGCCGGGGGATGCCCGCGCTGCCATCGCCGACTACCATACCGTGGATATTACGCTGCGCAGCCACCAGCAAAGCGGCGATTGGGATTTTGCCTTCACGGTGCGCAACCTGTTTGATGCCGATGCGCGTGAGCCGGCGCCGGCACCGGGCCTGATCCCTTATGACTTGCCGCTGGCCTCGCGCGAGTGGCGTTTCGAGTTGCGCCACCAGCTATGATCGGAAGCTAACCCGTGTTTTTGCCGACTCAACCCGTTCATATCCGTTACGCCGAGTTCAAAGGCTGGGCGGGCATGTTGCTGGGCGTCGTGCTGGTGTTCTTCATGGCACTTGCCGTGGTATCACCGGCAAGCGCAGCCGGGGAAGACAGGATCGCAGTCATTTACCCTGACATCGGTGAGCCTTATCGGGAAATATTCCTGAAAATCATTGAGGGCGTCGAGGGCAAACTCGGCGCTCGGGTGGCGAGTTATCCGGTGAGCGCCGACACGGATATTCGTGAGCTGAAAGCCGGTCTGTTGCGTCGGGGCACCAAGGTGTTGATCGCACTTGGCCGGCAGGGCATGAAGACGGCAGCGGCAATGAATGGCGGCATCGGGGTGGTGGTGGGCGGTGTGCTGACCGTGCCGGAAAGCGAGGCACGCGGGCAACCGGTGATCAGCCTGTCGCCGGATCCCGCATTGCTGTTTGCGCGCATGAAGTCGTTGATGCCGGCGACCAGGAGGGTGTTCGTCGTTTACGATCCCGCTGTCAACGGTTGGCTGGTGAAGTTGGCCAGGGAAGCCGCGCGTGCCCAGGGGCTGGAACTGGTGGCGCACGAGGCGCAGGATCTGCGCAGCGCGGTCATGCACTATCAGGAAATTTTTTCGACCGCCAACGGCCGCAGTGATGCCCTGTGGCTGCCTCAGGATTCCACTACGGTGGAAGAAAGATCAATTCTGCCTATGGTGCTGCAGGAATCATGGAATCAATATATTGCCGTTTTTTCCAGCAATTCCAGCCATGTCCGGCGTGGCGTGCTGTTTTCGCTTTATCCTGACAATGTGACGCTGGGAAAGAGTCTTGCCGGGTTGGCACAGGATGCGCTGGCCTCCGGCGGGCACGGAATGCGTGGCATGATGCCGTTGCGTGACGTGAAAAGTGTTCTCAATCTGCGCACCGCCAAGCATCTGGGACTCAATCAGGGTAGCCAGCAGGGCTTTGACACGACATTCCCTGAGCAATAACTCGTTCATGAAGATACTCAACGATTTTTTGCAGAGGTTCACTTTTGAACGGCAGCTTGGCGTCATGGTTGCGCTCGGTATTCTGTTTCTTGCGTTGTTCACCTCCCTGGTTGGGTCGTGGCAGAGCAATGAGCGGGTGCGCCTTAACCTGCTTGAGCAGGGGCAGCTCATCACGGAGAATCTGGCGCGTCAGAGCGCACTGGCACTGATTTATGCATCGGCCGACAACGCTGCTGATGCGGTAAACGCCACCATGGCGTTCCCGGGTGTGGTCAGCGTGGAAATACGCGATGCCAGCCAGCGCGCATTGCTGACGCGCAGCAGCGCAAAACACACCAGATTCTCCACTGAGGTCAGGCGGGATAACTGGACGCAGAATGCGGCCGTTCTTGATGCGGAGAGCCGGGATGCCTGGCGTTTCGCCGCGCCTGTCTATACACAGCCTTCCGCAGAATCGCCATTCAATGTGCAGACGGCCGCCCCCGAGTTGCTCGGCCATGTTGCGGTGGTGATGAGCAAGGCGGCGCTGACGCAGACAACAACCGACATTTTTGTTGCCAACCTGGCTACATCGTTTTCTTTCGCGCTGCTGTTTCTGTTCCTGCTCCGTTTCCTGACGAATCACATGACGCGGCCACTCAACCAGCTGTCGGCCAGCATGGCGCGTGCCGAATCGGGTGAGTTCAATGTGCGGGCCAAGCTGAGCGGGCCAAAAGACATCGCTGACATGGCGCACGCATTCAACAGCATGATGTCGGTGCTGGAGGAGCGCAAGCTGGATCTTCTCCTGCTCAACGAAACGCTGGAGCAGCGGGTGGCCGAGGAAGCGGCAAAGAACCGCGAAAAGGATCACATGCTGATCCAGCAGTCACGCCTGGCCGCGGTCGGCGAGATGATCGGCAATATTGCCCATCAATGGCGCCAGCCGATCAATACGCTGACCCTGCTGCTTGCCAACCTCAAGGACGCCCACGAATTCAACGAGCTGGACGAGGCGTATATCGACAAGTCGGTGAAGGAGGGGCAGATGATTATCCAGCGCATGTCCACCACCATTGACGACTTCCGCAACTTCTTCCGTCCCAACAAGGAAAAAATCTGCTTCAGTGTGAACGAGGTGGTGGCGGATGTGTTGCGCATTCTGGAAGCGGCTTTCCAGAGCAGCGGCATCGCCATTGTCATGAAAGGAAGCGAAGATGTGATGGCTTATGGCTACCGGAACGAGTATTCGCAGGTGTTGATCAACATTCTGGTCAATGCCAAGGATGCACTCCAGGAGCGGAAAGTATCCGGTGGGCGCGTGCAAATCACGATTTCCCGCAAGGGTGACCTGTCCTCGGTGGTTGTTGAAGACAACGCAGGCGGTATTCCCGCCAACGTCCTGCACAAGATTTTCGACCCCTACTTCACCACCAAGGAAAAAGGCACCGGCATTGGCCTCTACATGTCGAAAATGATTATCGAAAACAACATGGATGGACGCATCGCGGCATGCAATACCGGGGATGGCGCGCAACTCAGCCTTGTCGTTCCCTCCTGTGGAACGGAGTCGGCGTAGCGCGGCTGCTGTTTCGCCACCGTCTCTGGAGCCGTTTCCGGGAGCCGCCCTTGCTTCGATAAAGATCAGTCCGGGCGGGGATGCGGCTGTTCCCGCCCCAGTGCCCTGGCATGTATTTCCTGTGCAACATGGTAGAATCCGCGCCTTTCCCGTTTTCCAATTTTCAGGACTAATTCGTCATGTTCTCCAGAAAAAATACTATTGCCAACGTTGATCCGGAATTGTGGACCGCGATCCAGAACGAAAATCGCCGCCAGGAAGACCACCTCGAGTTGATCGCCTCGGAAAACTACACCAGCCCGGCGGTCATGGAGGCCCAAGGCAGCCAGTTGACCAACAAGTATGCCGAGGGTTACCCCGGCAAGCGCTATTACGGCGGCTGCGAGTATGTGGATGTCGCCGAGCAGCTGGCGATCGACCGCGCCAAGGCGCTGTTCGGCGCGGAATACGCCAACGTGCAGCCGAATTCCGGTTCGCAGGCAAACCAGGCGGTGTACATGTCGGTGCTGAAACCCGGCGACACCATTCTCGGCCTGTCGCTGGCGCATGGTGGACACTTGACGCATGGTGCGTCGGTCAATGCCAGCGGCAAGCTGTACAACGCCATCCAGTACGGGCTGAACGAAAAAGAGGAAATCGATTACGACCAGGTGCAGGCGCTGGCGACGGCGCACAAGCCGAAAATGATCGTGGCGGGCGCTTCGGCCTATGCGCTGGTGATTGACTGGAAACGGTTTCGTCACATTGCCGACAGTGTCGGCGCCTACCTGTTCGTGGACATGGCACATTACGCCGGGTTGATCGCGGGAGGCGTGTATCCGAGTCCGGTCGGTATCGCGGACTTTGTCACCACCACCACCCACAAGACCCTGCGCGGTCCGCGCGGCGGCATCATTCTTGCCAAGGCGGAATACGAAAAGATACTCAATTCGGCGATTTTTCCCGGTATTCAGGGCGGCCCGCTGATGCATGTGATCGCCGCCAAGGCGGTGGCATTGAAGGAGGCGGCCA
Organism: Gallionella sp.; assembly: GCA_041629915.1. GTDB lineage: Bacteria > Pseudomonadota > Gammaproteobacteria > Burkholderiales > Gallionellaceae > Gallionella. The sequence continues at coordinate 2,045 of JBFKMJ010000056.1, read as the reverse complement.
GCAAGGAATTCAAGGCTTACCAGAAACAGGTGGTGGACAATGCGCGGGTAATGGCGATGGTCTTGCACGAGCGCGGTCTGCGTATCGTTTCCGGGCGCACCGACAGCCATTTGTTCCTGGTGGATCTGCAGGCCAAGAACATTACCGGCAAGGATGCCGAAACCGTTCTGGGACGCGCGCATATCACGGTGAACAAGAACGCCATCCCGAACGATCCGCAAAAACCGTTCGTGACTTCCGGCATTCGCATCGGCAGCCCGGCGATGACCACGCGCGGTTTCAAGGAACTGGAAGCGGAACAACTGGCGCACCTGATTGCCGATGTGCTGGATGCGCCGGATGACGATGCGGTGATCGCGCGCGTGGCCGGTGAGGTGAAACAGATGTGTGCGAAATTTCCGGTGTATGGAGCATGAGTTGCTAGTCGCAAGACGTAAGTCGTTAGTTGGTTTTGTCGCCGCAAGGCGGCGGGCTTTAACTTGCGACTTCCAACTTGCGGCTCACAACTGTCTTTTATGAAATGTCCCTTCTGCAAAGGCGAAGACACCCAGGTGGTGGATACCCGCGAAAGCGAGGAGGGCGACAGCATTCGCCGCCGCCGCCGCTGTCTGTCATGTGACCGGCGCTTCACTACTTATGAGATGGTGGAGTTGCGCATGCCGCAGGTGGTCAAGCAGAACGGCAAGCGCTGCGAATTCGATGACGGGAAGCTGCGCACCAGCTTCAGTCTCGCGCTGCACAAGCGCCCGGTGCCGACCGAGCTGATGGATGCTGCAATCGATCATGTGACGCATAAGATTTTCGCATTGGGCGAGCGCGAGGTTGACTCGCGCCAGATCGGCGAAATGGTGATGAAGGAGCTGTTGAAGCTGGACAAGGTTGCCTATATTCGCTTTGCCTCGGTATACAAGAGCTTTCAGGATGTCGGCGATTTCACCGAAGCGGTCGAGGCGGTGCGCAAGTCACCGGCGCGCAGGGCTCCCCGCCGCACCAGGAAATAACATGGATGCCACGCAAGACAGTCGCTGGATGGCGCGGGCGCTGAGGCTGGCTGAGAGCGGCCTGTATGGCACCAGTCCCAATCCGCGTGTCGGTTGCGTACTGGTCAAAGACGATGTGCTTGTCGGCGAGGGCTGGCACCAGCGCGCCGGCGAGCCGCATGCCGAAGTGCATGCGCTGCACGCAGCGGGCGATGCGGCGCGCGGCGCAACGGCGTATGTCACGCTGGAACCATGCAGCCATCATGGCCGCACGCCACCCTGCGCCGAGGCGCTGGTCGAAGCCGGCGTGGCACGCGTGGTGATCGCCGCGCAAGACCCGAATCCGGAGGTGGCGGGCGCGGGCATCGCGCGGCTGCGTGCAGCGGGAATTACGGTGGATTGCGGCTTGATGGAGGCTGCGGCACATGAGTTGAACATCGGCTTCTTTGCGCGCATGACCCGCGGCACGCCGTGGGTCAGAAGCAAGATTGCGATGAGTCTGGACGGACGCACCGCGTTAAACAATGGCAGGAGCCAGTGGATAACCGGCAATGCGGCGCGGCGCGATGTACAGCAGTGGCGTGCGCGTTCCTGCGCGGTGCTGACGGGCATCGATACGGTGCTGGCGGATGATGCGCAACTTAACGTGCGCGATATACCCGTTACGCGCCAGCCGTTGCGTGTGGTGCTGGACAGCCGGTTGCGCATGGCGCCGGCGGCGCGTGTACTGCAGGGCAGTGGCGCGTTGATTTATACCGCCGTCCCGGATAGGGAAAAGAGTGCCGCGCTCGGCAGCCTTGGTGCAGAAGTGATCCTGTTGCCGGGGGCAGCAGGCAGGGTGGATCTGGCAGCGATGCTGCGCGATCTGACGCGGCGCGGCTGTAACGAGTTGCTGGTGGAGGCGGGCAGCACGCTGAACGGCGCATTGTTGCGCGCCGGTCTGGTTGATGAATTGCTGCTGTATATGGCACCCCGGTTGCTCGGCGATATGGCGCGCGGCATGGCGCAACTGGGCGAGCTGACTGACCTTGCGCAGCGCATTGATCTCAAGTGGCAGGATGTACG
>JBFKMJ010000055.1:0-7303 GCA_041629915.1 Gallionella sp. | reverse complement strand
CCATCGCCAAGATGCGCGAACTGAAACTGCTTGGCTTGAGTTTCTCGCTGGATGATTTCGGGACCGGCTACTCCTCGCTGCAGTATCTGAAGCGCCTGCCGCTGGATCAGATCAAGATCGACCAGTCCTTTGTGTCAGATATCGCCAGCGACCCCAACGATGCCGCCATCGTGCAGGCCATCATTGCGATGTCCGATGCGCTCGGGTTAAACGTGATCGCCGAGGGGGTAGAGACCGAGGCGCAGCGCGACTTTCTCGACAAGCGCGGTTGTCACGTCTTTCAGGGTTATCTGTTCAGCAAGCCCGTGCCGGTAGCGGAATTTGAGGCGTTGCTGGAGCGATAACGGAGCCAATCTTCGTGCAACTTACCCGAAGTTGCCGGCTTTGCCGGATAATCGTGCCGATAAATCATATTTACATATTTCATCTGTTACGTTTCATTGACCGTTCTTTCGTTCGCAGGTAGGATTGCGCACCTTGATTGTCTAGCGGGTAAATTACGATGCGTCGCAAGTTTGTTGTCGGGAACTGGAAGATGCACGGTACGCTGGCCCGGAATGCCGAGTTGCTGGATGCAGTACGTGGCGGAATGAGCCAGATTCGGGATGTCGATTGCGCGGTTTGTGTGCCATTTCCCTATCTGGCGCAGGCGCAGCAAAAGCTGTCAGGCAGTAATGTGAAGTGGGGCGCGCAGAATGTGCATCAGCTGGAAGAGGGCGCCTGCACCGGTGAGGTAAGCGCCGGAATGTTGCGTGATTTTGAGTGCAGCCATGTGATCGTCGGACATTCGGAGCGTCGTGCCAGTTATGGCGAAAGCAGCCAGCTGGTAGCCGAGAAATTTCTCGCGGCACAAAAAATCGGGTTGACACCTATATTATGTATGGGTGAAACTCTGCACCAGCGTGAAAACGGAATCACCGAAACGGTGATTGCCGAACAGCTGGATGCGCTGGTTCAGTTGGGTGGTGTGCAGGCGTTACACAATGCAGTGCTGGCCTATGAGCCGGTATGGGCGATTGGTACCGGTAAGACGGCAACGTCGGAGCAGGCGCAAGCGGTGCATGCGTTCATCCGTCAGCGTATTGCCGCCCAGGATGACCAAATCGCTTCGTCATTGGGTATACTCTACGGCGGCAGCGTAAAGGCGAATAATGCGGCAGAGCTGTTTGCGATGCCGGATATTGATGGTGGGTTGATCGGCGGTGCCTCCCTGGTGGCTGATGAGTTTCTGGCGATTTGTCGCGCCGGACAGGCTTGATTTTATTTTTTTTGTTGTAGTGCGTAGGGAGCAGTTTGTGGAAACATTGGTCTGGGTAATGCATGTCTCGGTGGCTGTAGTGTTGATTGGCCTGGTGCTGATGCAGCATGGTAAAGGTGCCGACATGGGCGCGGCTTTCGGTACAGGCTCGGCCGGCAGCCTGTTTGGCTCCAGTGGTTCAGCTAACTTCCTGAGCCGCAGTACGGCAGTTGTTGCGACATTGTTTTTCATTACCAGCTTGTCGCTGACTTACATTTATTCACATCCCACGCAGCAACAGGGGTTGATGGACAGGGTGAGTCCGGCGGCTACTCAGGCACCTCCGGCCGCAGCGGGGGACGATGCTGGTGAAAAATCGAAGTCAAGGGAAATCCCGAAGTAATATTGCAGCAGCAGCATTGCCGATGTGGTGAAATTGGTAGACACGCTATCTTGAGGGGGTAGTGGCGAAAGCCGTAGCAGTTCGAGTCTGCTCATCGGCACCAGATATGAAATAGAACAAAAAAAGACACATTGGTTGAGACAGGATAGCCAGATGTAAAATAGAATAGGCACACTGGTTGTGTCAGAATAATAAAAATAATATACGTAAGGGATTCCGGGCAAACCGGAAAATCACAACAACCCGAGGGGGAAGCTCAATGTTGGAAAATTATTTTCCGGTACTGCTGTTTGTCTGTATCGGCATCGCCATGGGCGTTGTTCCCGTGGTGCTGGGTAAGCTGGTTTCGCCCAACCGGCCTGACAGCGAAAAACTTTCCGCTTACGAATGCGGTTTCGAGCCGTTTGATGATGCCCGTATGCAATTTGACGTGCGTTATTACCTCGTTGCCATCCTGTTTATTCTGTTCGATCTCGAAATAGCCTTTCTCTTTCCCTGGGCGGTGGTGCTCAAGGAAATTGGCACCTTTGGTTTTGTTTCCATGATGATCTTTCTGGCCATTCTCGTGGTGGGCTTTATCTACGAGTGGATGAAAGGGGCGCTGGAATGGGAGTAGGCGATGAAATGCTGTCATGCCAGGGTTTTCCGGAGGTTGCGCTATGAGTATTGAAGGTCTTCTGGAGAAGAGTGTTGTTACCACGACGCTTGACACCATTATCAACTTCACCCGCACCGGCTCGCTGTGGCCGATGACCTTCGGTCTGGCATGTTGTGCGGTGGAAATGATGCATGCCGGCGCGGCGCGTTATGACCTGGACCGTTTTGGCGTCGTGTTTCGTCCCAGTCCGCGCCAGTCAGACGTGATGGTGGTGGCCGGCACGCTGTGCAACAAGATGGCGCCCGCGCTGCGCAAGGTTTATGACCAGATGGCCGAGCCACGCTGGGTGATCTCGATGGGTTCATGTGCGAATGGCGGCGGCTATTATCACTATTCCTATTCGGTGGTGCGCGGCTGCGACCGCATTGTGCCGGTGGATGTGTATGTGCCGGGTTGTCCGCCGACGGCCGAAGCCCTGCTGTACGGCATTATCCAGTTGCAAAACAAGATCAAACGAACCAATACCATTGCGCGTTAAGGTGAATTATGGCTGCTGATTTGAGTGCATTGCGTACCAGTCTGACGGAGTTGCTTGGCGACAGTCTGGTCGGTATGGAAGAACGGTTGGATGAGTTGACCGTGGTGATCAAGGCTGACGGAATGCTGGAGACGCTGACGCGCCTGCGCGATGCGGCGGGCTTCGAGCAGATGATCGATCTGTGCGGTGTCGATTACTCCACGTATGGTGGCGACTCCCGGGAGGGAAAGCGTTTTAGTTCCGACGTAACCCATGAAGCCGGGTTAGTCTGCACTGAAGCGGGTCAGGCAGGCATTGCGCCGAATGGCGCAAGCTCGCAAACTCGCAAAGCTCGTTTTGCTGTTGTCTATCACCTGTTATCAGTGGCGCATAACAACCGTTTGCGGGTGCGCATATTCGCCGAAGACGACGATTTCCCGGTGCTGGAATCTGCTGTAACTATCTGGTCTTGTGCCAATTGGTATGAGCGCGAAGCTTTCGACCTGTTTGGCATCGTGTTCAACGGGCATCCGGATCTGCGCCGCATCCTGACCGACTATGGCTTTATCGGCAATCCGTTCCGCAAGGATTTCCCGCTCTCTGGTCACGTGGAAATGCGCTACGACCCGGAACAACAGCGTGTGGTATATCAGCCGGTGTCGATCGAGCCGCGCGAAGTGACACCGCGCATCATCCGTGAGGAAAACTTCGGTTTTCCCGCAAAGTAGGCAGAAGACTATGGCTGAGATAAAAAATTACACCATGAATTTTAGTTGCGGCCGCCCTGCGGGCTTAACTTGCCTGCGCAAGTTAGCCTCCACTGAAATGCATTATGAGCGCGCGTTGTATCGGATGCGAGGGAACTGAAGTCATGGCGGAAATAAAGAATTACACAATGAATTTTGGGCCGCAGCATCCTGCGGCGCACGGGGTGTTGCGGCTGGTGCTGGAACTGGATGGCGAGGTCATCGAGCGCGCCGACCCGCATATCGGACTGCTGCACCGCGCCACCGAGAAACTTGCCGAGCACAAGACCTATCTGCAATCACTGCCCTACATGGACCGGCTCGATTATGTCTCGATGATGAGCAACGAGCATGCCTATGTCATGGCGGTCGAGAAGCTGGCGGGCATCGAGGTGCCGTTGCGCGCCCAGTACATCCGTGTGATGTTCGACGAGATTACCCGCATCCTGAACCACCTGCTGTGGCTGGGTGCGCACGGGCTGGATATCGGCGCGATGACCGTATTCCTGTACTGCTTTCGCGAGCGCGAAGACCTGATGGATGCCTACGAGGCGGTATCCGGCGCACGCCTGCATGCAGCCTATTATCGTCCGGGCGGCGTGTATCGGGATCTGCCGGATACCATGCCGCAATATCAGCCATCAAAGATTCACAACGCCGCTGCGGTGAAAAGACTCAACGAAAACCGCCAGGGTTCGCTGCTGGATTTCCTGGAGGACTTTACCAACCGCTTCCCCGCCTTCGTGGACGAATACGAAACGCTGTTGACCGATAACCGTATCTGGAAGCAGCGTACCGTCGGCATTGGTGTGGTATCGCCGGAGCGCGCATTGGCGCTGGGCTTTACCGGCCCGATGCTGCGCGGTTCAGGCGTGGAATGGGATTTGCGCAAGAAGCAGCCTTACGAAGTCTATGATCGTCTCGATTTTGATATTCCGGTGGGAACCAACGGTGACTCCTACGACCGTTACCTGGTGCGCGTTGAAGAGTTTCGCCAGTCCAATCGCATCATCAAGCAATGCATCGCCTGGTTGCGCGACAATCCCGGCCCGGTGATGTCCGACAATCTCAAATTCGCACCGCCCAAACGTGAAGCCATGAAGCAGAACATGGAAGAGTTGATCCATCACTTCAAGCTGTTCACCGAGGGGATGCATGTACCGGTCGGCGAGGCCTATGCGGCGGTGGAACACCCCAAGGGCGAGTTCGGCATTTACCTGATTTCCGATGGCGCAAACAAGCCTTATCGCATGAAGATACGCGCGCCGGGCTTTGCGCATATGGCCGCGCTTGACGAAATGGCACGCGGCCACATGATTGCCGACGTGGTGACCATAATTGGCACGCAGGACATTGTTTTTGGCGAGGTGGACCGCTGATGTTATCCGAACAAATACAGGCGAAGATTAATCGCGAATTGAAGAAATATCCGGCGGACCAGAAACAGTCCGCGGTGATGGCTGCGCTGCGTTTCGTTCAGGATGAGAAAGGCTGGATTTCCCCGGATGACATGGCGGAGGTGGCAGACTATCTCGGCATGCCGAAGATGGCGGTGTATGAAGTGGCGACCTTCTATCACATGTACAACCTCAAGCCGATGGGCAAGCACACCCTTACGGTATGCACCAATCTGTCCTGCACACTGTGCGGGGCGGGGGACACTGTGGCTTATCTGCATACCAGGCTGGGTATCGGTCTGGGGGAGGTGACGGCGGACGGAAAATACGGCCTGCGCGAAGGTGAATGCATGGGCGCCTGCAAGGATGCGCCGTTGTTGACCGTGAACAACAAGAAACTTTGCGGTCATCTGAGCGAAGAAAAGATCGATCAAATTTTGGCGGAATTGGATAAATCATGAGAGGCCCGGTCATTCTCACCACGCTGGATTTCGACCAGCCCTGGACACTGGAAAATTATCTCAAGGTCGGCGGATATCAGGCGTTGCGCAAGGTGCTGACCGAAAAGATGTCGCCCGATGCCATCATCGCCGAGGTCAAGCAGTCGGCATTGCGCGGGCGCGGTGGTGCCGGCTTCCCGACCGGACTGAAATGGAGCTTCATGCCCAAGGACTACAAGGGCGACAAATACATTGTCTGTAACAGCGACGAAGGCGAGCCCGGCACTTGCAAGGACTGGGATATCCTGCGCTTCAACCCGCATCTGCTCATTGAAGGCATGGCGATCGCCGCCTATACGATGGGGGTGAAGACCGGTTACAACTATGTGCATGGCGAAATTTTCGAGGCCTATGAGCGCATGGAAGAAGCCTGCGAACAGGCGCGTGCCGCCGGGTATCTGGGCGACAATATTCTGGGCTCGGATTTCAGCTTCGACCTGCACAACCATCTCGGTTATGGCGCATACATCTGCGGCGAGGAGACCGCGCTGCTGGAATCCATCGAGGGCAAGAAGGGACAACCGCGCTTCAAGCCGCCTTTCCCGGCCAGCTTCGGCCTGTATGGCAAGCCGACCACCATAAACAATACCGAAACCTTCGCCAGCATCCCCTACATCATCAATCACGGCGGTCAGAAGTTTCTGGAACTGGGCAAGCCCAACAACGGTGGCACCAAACTGTTTTCCGTGTCCGGCCATGTAAACAATCCCGGCAATTTTGAAGTACCAATGGGTACGCCGTTCAGCAAGCTGCTGGAAATGGCGGGCGGGGTGCGCAACGGCCATACGCTCAAGGCGGTTATTCCCGGCGGTTCCTCGATGCCGGTCTTGCCTGCCGAGATCATGATGGGATTGACCATGGACTACGATTCCATTTCCAAGGCGGGTTCAGGGCTGGGCAGCGGTGCGGTGATCGTCATGGATGAGACCACCTGCATGGTGCGCGCGCTGGAGCGCCTGTCCTATTTCTACTATGAGGAATCCTGCGGACAATGCACGCCGTGCCGCGAAGGCACCGGCTGGCTGTATCGCGTCGTGCATCGCATTGAGCATGGCGAGGGCCGGGCGGAAGATCTGGATTTGCTGCTGAGTGTGGGGGAAAACATCGCCGGCCGCACCATTTGTGCCCTGGGCGAGGCTGCGGTCTGGCCGGTGCAGGGCATGCTCAGGCATTTCCGCGATGAATTTGAATATCACATCGAACACAAGCGCTGCTTGGTGTGAAGCTGACGGGTTAGGTGAACAATGATCAACGTTGAAATTGATGGCAAGCTAGTCGAAACCGAGCGCGGCTCCACCGTGATGGACGCGGCGCACAAGGCAGGCATTCATATTCCGCATTTCTGTTATCACAAGAAATTGTCCATTGCGGCCAGTTGCCGCATGTGCCTGGTCGAAGTCGAGAAAGCGCCCAAGCCGCTGCCGGCCTGCGCGACACCGGCTACCGATGGCATGAAAGTTCACACCCATTCCAAAACGGCCGTCACGGCACAGCAGGGCGTGATGGAATTCCTGCTGATCAATCATCCGCTGGATTGCCCGATTTGCGACCAGGGCGGCGAATGCACATTGCAGGACGTTGCGATGGGTTACGGCGCGACAGCCTCGCGCTATACAGAAGAAAAACGTGTCGTGATGCACAAGGATATCGGCGCGCTGATTTCCACCATGGAGATGAGCCGTTGCATCCAGTGTACCCGCTGCGTGCGTTTCGGCCAGGAAATTGCCGGCATGATGGAGCTGGGCATGGCGTTCCGCGGCGAGCATGCCGAAATCATGAGTTTTGTGAACAGTTCGGTGGATTCCGAACTGTCCGGCAACATGATTGACCTGTGTCCGGTTGGCGCGTTGACCAGCAAGCCGTTCCGCTACACCGCACGCAACTGGGAATTGTCGCGGCGCAAGT
>JBFKMJ010000054.1:0-7309 GCA_041629915.1 Gallionella sp. | reverse complement strand
GGCGGCCTTGAACTGACCCAGGTGGCGCATGCCATCGAGGTCGAGCTGAAGCGTGTCCCCGGCACGCGGGAAGTCAACACGCTGGGTGCGACGCAACGCATGGTGCGCGTATTGCTCAAACCGGAATACCTGAATGCCTACCAGCTCACGATGCAGGACGTGCGCGCCGCGCTTCAGTCCGCCAACGTCTCGCAAAATGCCGGCAACCTGGTGCAGAACAATCGTGAAATTCTGGTGCAGACCGGCAGTTTTCTGAGTCATGCCGGTGAAGTGAAACAGTTGGTGATTGGCGTGGCTGACGGCAAGCCGGTGTTCCTGAGCGATGTTGCCGAGGTGCGGGACGGCGCGGATCAGCCGGACAGCTATGTGTGGTTTGGTACTGGCCCCGCTGCCGGGGATAAACAGATCAAAGCCAGTGGCAAATTCACCGCCGTGACCGTGGCCGTCACAAAGAAACCGGGCACCAACGCGGTAGAGATGGCCGACAATCTGATGCGGCGCGTAAATGAGCTCAAGGGCAGCGTCATTCCGGATGACGTGCAGATCAGCATCACGCGCAATTATGGCGAGACCGCCAACGACAAGGCGATGAAGCTGATCCAGAAGCTGCTGTTTGCCACGTTCGCCGTGGTCGTGCTGGTGTGGTTCGCGATGGGGCGGCGCGAGGCGCTGGTGGTCGGCATCGCGGTGCTGCTGACGCTGGCGGCGACCCTGTTCGCCTCATGGGCGTGGGGCTTTACGCTGAATCGCGTCTCGCTGTTCGCGCTGATTTTTTCCATCGGCATTCTGGTGGATGATGCGATCGTGGTGGTGGAAAACATTCATCGCCATCGCGCAATGGCGCCGACCCGGCCATTGGCGGAAATCATTCCGGAAGCAGTGGATGAAGTGGGCAGTCCGACCATTCTTGCGACATTTACGGTGATTGCCGCCTTGTTGCCGATGGCCTTCGTCAGCGGCCTGATGGGGCCATACATGAGTCCGATTCCGATCAACGCCAGCATGGGTATGCTGATATCGCTGGCGGTGGCGTTTGTCATTACGCCCTGGCTGGTGCTGCGTTTTTCCGGGGCGCAGCACGAGACACACAAGGATGAGCATGACTCTGCGATTCATCGCTTTTTCCATAAGCACCTGAGCCCGTTCCTGAACGGCGCGCAAGGCAAAAATGCACGCCGCATGCTGTGGCTCGGCATTCTCGCCGCGCTGGCGCTGGCGTCGTCGCTGGCGGTGGTGAAGCTGGTGGTGCTGAAAATGCTGCCGTTCGACAACAAGTCGGAATTCCAGATCGTGGTGGACATGCCCACCGGCACGGCGCTGGAGCAGACCAACGCGGTGCTGCATCAAATCGGCGACTATCTCGCGACCGTGCCTGAGGTGACTGATTATCAGGCCTATGCCGGTTCGGCCGCACCGATCAATTTTAACGGTCTGGTGCGCCAGTACTATCTGCGCAGCAGCCCGGAGCAGGGTGATATTCAGGTGAACCTGCGCGACAAGCATCGTCGTGATCGCAGCAGCCACGAGATCGCCACCACCGTGCTGGAGCCGGTTCAAAAGATCGCAAGCCGCTGGCAAGCCAAGGTGAAGGTCGTTGAAGTGCCGCCCGGGCCGCCGGTGATGTCGCCGATCGTGGCGGAAATCTATGGGCCGGATTATGAAGGGGCGCGTCAGGTGGCGGGCAAGGTGCGCGAACAGTTTGCCAAGTCCGAGGATATTGTCGGCATTGACGACACGATTACCGAGCCCGCGCCCAAGTTGCTGTTGCATGTATTGCAAAGCAAGGCCGCGTTGCTTGGCGTTGCGCCGCACGACATTGTGGATGTGATCGGCGTGGCGTTGTCCGGCCAGGATGTCGCCTCGCTGCACGACGAAAACGCCAAGTATGCGCCGCCGTTGCGCATCGGTCTGCCGCCGGAACGGCGCAGCGGGATTGACGAGGTGCTGAAGCTCAAGGTGCGTGCCCGCGACGGCACGCTGGTGCCGCTGTCCGAAGTGGTGCGGGTGGATTCTGCACAGCGCGATTACCCGATTTATCACAAGAATTTGCTGCCGGTGGTGTATGTGTTCGGCGATATGACGGGCGAGCTGGACAGCCCGCTGTACGGCATGTTCGACATCAACAGCAGGGTGGGCGGCATGGCGCTGGGGCAGGGCGGTACACTGGAGCCGTACTTCTTCCGGCAACCGTCCGATCCCTATTCCGGGTATGCGCTGAAATGGGATGGTGAATGGCAGGTCACCTTCGAAACCTTCCGCGACATGGGCATCGCCTATGCTGTCGGACTGATCCTGATCTACTTGCTGGTGGTGGCGCAGTTCAAGTCATATCTGGTGCCGCTGGTCATCATGGCGCCGATTCCGCTCACCATCATCGGCGTGATGCCGGGGCATGCGTTGTTTGGCGCACAGTTCACCGCGACCTCGATGATCGGCATGATCGCGCTGGCCGGCATCATCGTGCGCAACTCGATCCTGCTGGTGGACTTCGTCAACCTGCAGTTGCAGGAGGGCGTGGAATTACAGCAGGCAGTGATTGCCGCCGCCGGTGCGCGCGCCAAGCCCATTCTGCTGACCGGGCTGGCGGCGATGCTGGGCGCGCTGTTTATTCTGGACGACCCCATTTTCAATGGGTTGGCACTGTCCTTGATATTCGGCATTCTGGTCTCCACCTTGTTGACGCTGGTGGTGATTCCGGTGCTGTACTACGCCACCCTGTACCGGAAGTTACAGTAAAATCTTTCATCAGAAGTTTAGGAGTGTTACATGAGTGCTGAACGTATTGTCCGTATTGTCGCTGGTTTTTTTATCATGCTGTCCCTGGCGCTGGGTGTGGAGGCCAGTCCGCTGTTCGTTAACCAGAACTTTCTGTGGTTCACCGCCTTCGTGGGCTTCAACCTGTTCCAGAGCGGCTTCACCCGAATCTGTCCGCTGAACAACATTCTTGCAAAATTTGGCGTCAAGGGCGGTTCCTGCTGAAAGGTACGCTGCCTGCAGCACGTCTGCCCCACATCAGCCTGGCCCTGGCCGGGTTGATGTGGGTTTTGCCTTTTCTGCATTATCGCCATCAATATCCGCTGACTACGTTTTATCAGGAATGGTGGAGTGCGCTGTTCGGTGTGCTGGCGTTTGGCATGCTGGCGGGGCGCGATTACTGGCAACAGCCGCAAGTGCCGCGCATCGCACAATTGCCCATCGCCCTGCTCGGTGTGGTGCTGCTGCAATGGGGGCTGGGCAAGATGGTCTATTTCGACCAGGCGCTGCTCTACATCCTGTATCTGCTGTTCGCGGCGTTGCTGATGCTGCTCGGCGCCCGGCTGCGCGAGTGCTTTGGCATGCCCCGCCTGGCGCAGGTGCTGTCGGTTTTCCTGCTGGTCGGCGCGGGGATCAGTGCGCTGATTGGCATGCTGCAACATTTTGGCTGGCATACGCCGCTGGATGCTGTGGTCGTGGTGAAGACATCATCCGGCATGTTCGGCAATCTTGCGCAACCCAATCATTTCGCCAATTACATCGCGCTGGGACTGGTCTCGCTCGGCCTGCTGTATCAGCAACAGCGCCTTAAGGCGGGTTACGTGGTGGCGTTGGCTGCGCCGCTGCTGCTGGTACTGACACTGAGCGGTTCGCGCAGCTCGTGGCTGTATCTGGCAATGATGAGCGGTCTTGCCTGGTGGTGGGGACGGCGTGATGCCGCTTTGCAGCCATTGTTGCGCTATGCGCTGCTGTTGCTGGCCGGATTTGGCCTGATGCATCTGTTCGTGCAACTGCCTTTCATGGAGGGCGCGAGTGCGCGCACCGATACCATGCAGCGCCTGTTCGGCGATGCCGCGGGAGGTGGGATACGACTTTATCTGTGGCGTGAAGCGGGACTGATGTTCCTGCAATCGCCCTGGCTGGGGGTGGGATTCGGCCAGTTTGCCTGGCATCACTTTCAGCTGGTGCCGGTGTTACAACCCGTGAACATCACGGGTTTGTACAACAATGCCCACAACGTGGTTTTTCAGCTGGCCGCCGAGGCGGGGCTGGCCGGCCTGTTGGCCTTGTTCGGTGCGCTGGGCGTCTGGTTGTACGGTTTGCGCCGCATGCCGATGGACGCGGCGCACTGGTGGGGCAGTGCCGCGCTGGGCGTGCTTGCGATTCATAGTCTGCTGGAATATCCGCTCTGGTACACCTATTTTGTTGCTGTCGCCGCGCTGTTGCTGGGCATGCTCGACCAGACCCGCTATCAGCTTGAACTTCGCAACATAGGGCGATTGTCCGTCATGGCCGTCCTGCTGCTGGGCGTGCTGACGCTGTTGCAGTTGCGTAGCGGATACCGTCAATTGGAGGGGGTGCTGCAGATCCGCGCCGTTTCCGCCACCGATCAGGTTGCGTTCGAGCGTACGCGTGACGAACTGGTTGATATCCATCGCGGATCGCTGCTGTCGCCTTATGCCGAGCTGTTCATGAGTTTACTGATCGAGGTGAAAGACGAGCACCTCAAGGAAAAGCTGGAATTGAACACCCGTGTAATGCGCTTCGTGCCGACAGGACGGGTGGTGTACCGGCAGGCCATGCTGCTGGCGCTGGCCGGCCGGCAGGAGGAGGCCAGGGCCATGCTGGAGCAGGCGCTCTGGTCCTATCCGGAAAACTTTGCCGGTGCGCGCCGGCAGATCGCCGAATTGGCGGAAAAAGGTAACGGGCAGTTTTCCTCTCTGCTAGAATTCGCCCTCCAAAAAGAACAGGAGTATCGGGGTGCAGTTCGTCAGTGATAATATTCTTCCGATTTTAATTGCGTTGTTCAGTGGTTCCATGCTGTTCTGGTCGATGTTCAGCAATCGTTTCCGTGGCATCAATGAGGTGGACTGTCCCGCAGCCTTGCAGCTCATCAACCACAAGAATGCGCTGGTGCTGGATGTGCGCGAGGACAGCGAATACAAAATGGGACATGTGCTGAATTCCAGGCAGATTCCGCTCGGCAAGCTCGAGGAGCGTATCGGCGAACTGGAGAAATACAAGGAACAGCCCATCGTGGTGGTGTGCCGCACCGGCGCTCGTTCCTGCACGGCCAATGTGACGCTGGGCAAACAGGGTTTTACTCAGGTCTACAATCTGGCCGGTGGCATCACGTCCTGGCAGAAAGCCAATCTGCCGCTGGAAAAGGGCTGATGGCGAAGGTGCTGATGTACTGCACGGCGATTTGCCCGTACTGTGTGCGCGCCGAGCATTTGTTGCAGCGCAAGGGTGTGCGGGAGATCGAGAAAATACGCGTTGATCTGCAACCTGAACTGCGCGCGGCAATGATGGAAAAAACCGGGCGGCGCACCGTGCCGCAAATTTACATCAACGGTGAGCATGTCGGCGGCTACGATGACCTGGCCTCGCTCGACCATGATGGCCAACTGGACAAACTTTTAGCATAATAATGACGGAGGACGCAGCATGACTGAAGCAGCACAAGAGAATACTCAACCCGTGTTCAACATGGAAAAGATTTTTGTGAAGGATCTCTCGCTGGAGATACCGCATGCCCCTCAGATTTTTCTGGAACGCGAAGCGCCACAAATCGATATCCAACTGCTTCCCCAAGCCACCTCGGTCGAAGAGGGTGTGTACGAAGTGGTCATCACGGCTACCGTGACCGCTAAGATCGGCGAAAAAGTCATGTTTCTGGTCGAGGCCAAGCAGGCGGGCATCTTCCGGATCAGCAATCTGCCCAGCACGGATATGGAAGTAGTGCTGGCGGTGATGTGCCCGAATATCCTGTTCCCGTATTTGCGCGAAACAGTTTCCAGCATCACCGTACGTGGCGGTTTTCCGCCGGTACTGCTCAACCCGATCAACTTTGACGCGCTCTACCAGCAACAAAAACAACAGGCGCAGGCCGACACGCCGCCGGCCACCACCCACTGATGAACCCACTGAATTCACTGCGTATGGTTGTGTTGCTGGTGCTGCTGTGCGGCACCAGCGCAATCCGCGCGGCAGATTTTGTGTCGATAGGCGAGAGCAGCGCGATCCTTTACGACGCGCCATCGCTCAAGGCCAAGAAGCTGTTTGTGGTGAATCGCTATATGCCTTTCGAGCAGGTTGTCGTGCTGGACAACTGGGTCAAGGTGCGCGACCGCTCCGGCGCGTTATACTGGGCTGAGAAGCGCGTGCTGAGCAGCACGCGTTACGTGTATGCGTTGCCACCGGTGATGGATGTGCGCGCCGAGCCCGATCTGGGTGCGCCGCGTCTGTTCCAGGTGCGCCAGCAGGTGGCGCTGGAACGCCTTGAGTCAACCGGCACAGGATGGGTCAAGGTGCGCCATCAGGACGGAGATGTCGGCTATGTGCGCAGCAGTGAAATATGGGGTGAATAGCATCAGGATGCTGGATATGGAATCGAGTGAGAATTGGGGTCGTGTTTTTTCGACTCCCGACTTTCGACTCCCCACGCTCATATTCAGGTTGAACAAATGAACATCACCGTCATCGGTGCGGGTGCCTGGGGGACGGCGCTCGCGATCAGCCTATCCGGCCATCATCATGTCACCCTGTGGGCGCGTGATGCGGCGCAAATCGAAACCATGCGCGCCACGCGCCGCAACCAGCGCTACCTTCCGCACAGCCCCCTGCCCGACACACTCGATCTGAACGCAGATTTTTCCGCAGCGCTGGCGCATGCCGACCTGGCAATCATTGCCGTGCCGACCAGCGGGCTGCGCCCGGCCTTGCAGCGGCTTGCGCAATTACCGCAGCGTCAGGCCGGCGAATCCGGTGCAAATCCAGGCGTGGTGTGGGTATGCAAGGGTTTCGAGGCGGAAACTTCAATGCTGCCCCATCAAGTGGCTGCCGCGACATTGCCCGAGGGTTATTCCTGTGGCGTGTTGTCCGGCCCCAGTTTTGCGCAGGAGGTCGCGCGCGGCCTGCCTACCGCATTGACGCTCGCCTCCGCCGACGAGGCGTTTGCGCAGCGCACCGCCAGCGCCTTGCATCACACGCACTTGCGCATCTATGCCAGTGGCGATGTTACCGGCGTGGAAGTTGGCGGGGCGGTGAAAAATGTCATGGCCATCGCCGCGGGCATTTGCGACGGTCTGGAACTGGGTCATAACGCGCGTGCCGCCCTGTTGACGCGCGGGCTGGCCGAGATTACCCGGCTCGGTCTGGAGCTTGGCGGACGGCCCGAAACGCTGAGCGGACTGTCCGGCACGGGCGATCTGATTCTGACCTGCACCGGCGACCTGTCGCGCAACCGTCAGGTTGGCCTGCTGCTGGCGCAGCAGCATGATCTGCCCGAGATACTGGAGCAGCTCGGACATGTTGCAGAAGGCGTTTATACGGT
>JBFKMJ010000053.1:0-7331 GCA_041629915.1 Gallionella sp. | reverse complement strand
GCCAGCAGAAATATTGCGCTTTTTTCGACACCGTCAGCCATTGTCGCTTACCCATTCCTTGATCACGCTGGCGACAATCTTGGGTTCCTGCTTGGCAATCTCCCTGGCTGTCTGCAGGCTTTGGTCATAGGAGGGCGTCGATGGCGTATAGACTGCCTCGGGAGCGGCTTCGCTTTCCGTGGCTGCCTTGAAGCCGCCCGTGTTGTCCTGCATGTTCACCAGCGTGGAAAAAGCCGGCTTGATCACGCGAAACACAACAAACAGCATGAGGGCCGCGATCAGCCCGTATTTGAGCAGGTCCTTTGCCAGCTCAATCATGTCGGCCTGTTTCCACAACGGCAGCGCTTCGACAACCTCATGATGTTCGGTAAATGGGGTGACCTGCACATTCAGGCTGTCGCCGCGATTCTGGTCAAAACCCATGGCCTCCCTGACTAGATTGTTGATCTGTTCTTTTTCTTCATCCGTTAAAGACATGGTGATGGTCTTGCCCCTGGCATCCGTTACCTTGCGGCTGCCATTGACCACAACAGCAACCGACAGGCGTTTGATCGAACCGACCGGCAGCACGGTGTGGCGGATGGTGCGATCGAGTTCATAATTGACCGTGGATTCCTTCTGCAGGCTGGACAGAGCGGAATTGTCCACAGCATTCGTTCCAGCCTTGTCTGCACCGGCAACAATGGGCGCGGTGGCCGGAACCGGCGGCTGATTGGTCAGCGCGCCGGGAACACCGCCTGCATTCAGGCCCGAGCCGTTCATTGCCTCGCTGGTTTGCTGGCTGCGTACCGCGCTATCAGCCGCGTTCTGATTCGGCTTGTAGATCTCGGAGGTCTGCTCGACACGCGAAAAATCAATATCGGCAGAGACCTGTGCGCGCATATTGTTTGTGCCCAGCATCGGGGACAGTAATGCCTCAATGCGCTGGATGTAACTTTGTTCAATCTGGCGCACATATCTGAGCTGATTCGCATCCAGCCCATTGCTGCCTGCGCCATCATGGCTGGCGCTCAACAAGGTGCCGTTCTGATCAACCACGGTCACATCCTTTGCTGACATCCCGGACACACTGCTCGAAATCAGGTGAATAATCGCACTGACCTGGGCGGAATCGAGCAGTCGTCCACCCTGCAGGCTGAGTACCACCGACGCGCTGGGTTGCTGCTGCTCCTTGACGAATACGCTGGGCTTGGGAATGGCCAGATGAACCCGCGCAGCAGCCACCGCGCCGATGGATTGCACCGAACGTGCCAGCTCACCTTCCAGTGCGCGCTGGTAATTGACCTGTTCGGCGAACTGGGTAATGCCGAATCGCTGGTTTTCCATCAACTCGAATCCGACATTCCCGCCCTTTGGCAGCCCTTGCGACGCCAGTTTCAGGCGTGCTTCATGCACCTGGCCGGATGGCACCAGCAGCGCGCCACCGCCGTCGGCAAATTTGTACGGGATATTCATCTGTTGCAATGACTCTATGATTGCGCCGCCATCGCGGTCGGACAAATTGCTGTACAGCACCCGGTGATCAGGTGTCTTGCCCCACATCCATGCACCGGCGATAAGCGCAAACAACGCGGCAATACCCACCAACAGCCCCAGGATCTGCTGGAGGTTGAGTTGATTCAACTGGTTTAACGCCCTGCTTTTTTGTTCAGACATGGTGATTTGAGACTACCCTGGGAAGTCACTGTGGCACTGGATCGTATTATCGGCAGCACAGGCTGGTTCTGAAGGTCTGAATAAAAGGAGGAAGCCGCGCCTTTTCCTTTTATGGGGGCAGTCAACGGTTGAGTATCGTGCTTCCATCTGAAGAAGGAGGCGCAATAATGGATACACCGGCGATAGACAGTTTACTGGCGCAAATGCGTGTGGCTGCAGCCGCAGCAGGATTACGTGAGCCTGAGCGGGCGACTCAACCGGGCAGGGTGGACTTTTCCAGCGTGCTGAAATCGTCGCTGGACGGCATAGCGCAATCTCAATCCAGATCGGAATCCATGCAAAAAGCCTTTGTGATGGGTGATGACCGGGTCAGCCTGAGTGACACCATGATTGCGATGCAGAAAGCCAGCATCAATTTCCAGACATCCGTTCAGGTCCGCAACAAATTTGTGCAGGCCTACAACGACATCATGAACATGCAGGTGTGAGTCTTGGGCAGGATCGTGTGGCTACGGAAGATCGTTTTTTTCGCGCTGCATGTTGGTGACGTAGCGCTGCAGCAAGTTGGTCGATTTGGTATCAAGATTCTTGAATTCGCAGCCGGCACGTTTATGCGTTTGGCCGGAGGGTGAAGTGGCTTCTGCCAGATTCTTGACTTCCAGCGTCCCGCTGATCGTACCCATTCCCGGCAGATCAAGCTGGCAATCCCGATAGACGTCACCGGCGGCAATTTCAATGTCCGATTCGGTGCAGACCAGACCCACCCCCCCAACGCTGATATCCATGACGACCAGCCCCTGTGATTGAGTTGAGGGTGTGTTTTTTGCGGAGATCATGCAGCGCAACGGCTTGCTTATCAAGGCCGGCAGCCGGAAGAAATCGCGCCGCTGTAAACGATAAATATGCCTGGGTAACGGAAGATGAAAAGCAGGGTATTTGCCATACTCAGCGAGATCGACATGATCCGCGGCGAACTGGACCTTGGCCTGCAAATGCGCACTGACGAAAACCAGATCATCACTCCTGGCGGTGCGCTCATTTTCCAGGCCGTCCGGACTCTGTTCGAACCACATGCCCTTGTGGTCAACGCCCAGCAAGGTGGACAGGAATAAATAATTCGTTCCGCCGTAATAAACCGCGATACGAGCCCCATGTTCCGCCATATCGCGCAGCACGAACTCGATTTCCTTTTCTGACGTGATGAGATATTCGGTATCTCCGTCGGAGAGGGTTTCCATTGTCAGTGGAATATTTTTTTCCATATGCACAGTATGTTACGCTGCCAAAGTTGACATATGATAACGAAATCAGGATGGGTTGAAAGAAGGAATAGCGGGGGAATCCGCATGTTCCAGACGGTATAGCCAGGCAAGCAGCTCGGCGATGGCCAGATAAAGTTGCGGCGGAATTTCCTGGTCAAGCTCGACTTTCATCAGGAGCCCGACCAGATCTTCGGATTCATGTACAAAGATTCCGTGCTGCCGGGCACGCTCAATGATCGCCTGCGCGAGCAATCCGCGCCCCTTGGCAACGACCATCGGTGCGCCGCTCCCGGTCTTCCCGTAATTCAGTGCAACAGCCACCTGTTGTGGCGTGAGTGGCGACGGTTTCATGATTTTTCCACCACGGCAACGGTCAGCGGCACATCGGCATCGGCAAGCGAATTGCCGAGACGGGGCAGGGCGCGGTTGAATAATTCCACGGTTGTTGAATCCGCCGCACGCAATGTCAGACGCAATCCGTTTTCGGCAAACACCAGGCGGGCATGCACATCGCCCAGCCTGGGCAAGGCCAGTTCTATTTCGGTGCTCCACTGGCGTTCATCCTGCTGCTGCGACTGATGTTCCGGTTGCCCCTGAATTTCCCACTGCATCTGCTGCCCGGGCCAGACCTGTCCGGACCATACCAGATGATGCTGCTCCAGCGCATGCAATTGCTGCTGCACCAGATGCAGCAGTTCCTTGGCCACGGGCAGGGGAGTGTCACCTGCGGACTTGACCGATAGTGGGATGTGTGCCGCGGCTGCCTTGTTGAGCGCCGCACGCTGATCGGCGGCAGAGAGCTGCATATTTTTTCCGGTCAACAGATTTTGCGGCTCCTCCAGCAATTGATTGATGCCGCGCTCGCCGCGTGCCCATTGCGCCTGGTGTGATTCATAGAACAACCCGCTTTTGCCCAGCGTCTCGCGTAACGATCCGGCCAGCTTCCCGGCCTCCGGTGCCTGTGAACCGGCATCCCAGACCGCCTTGTTCCCTAATTGCTGAACAATCGGCTTCCCAATTGGCCGCTCCGCAAGATTGGCAAGCAGGCGGGCGGAGGCGCCGATTTGTTCGGGCGTTGAAAGCGGATTGTTTGAGGCGAGCATGCCGAAAGTGAGGCGCGGCAGCAACGAAATTACTTCCAGCCTGATGGTGTCCCCGCTGCGGATATTGCCCGGCAGGCGCATCTGCATGGTCTGCCCGGCAACCTGCACCTTGAACAAACCTTCGCTGACTCTGGATTGAACCGTACCTTGAAGCTGCTGGCCGGGTTCGAGTTTGCCTGTCTGATTGGGTGCATCCCCGACCTGCATGGGCGGAGGCTTCCCGGTGGCGACGGAAAGGGTTTGTAGCGCGCTGATCAGATTGGCAGGTAGCATCTGGTTGCGGCCATTATCTCGTCAGATTTTGCACATGCAGGAGTACATCTACTCGCCCCCGTACGCCTGTTGCAATCGCTGTTCGTGGCGGTTGCTTTGCATGATGCGCTGCAACTGATCCATCCAGACCTCGGTGTGATTGCGAATTTCGGCATCATCGGTAAGGATTTTCTTGATCAACTGAATCTTGCGTTGCCGGGAGGGTGCATCGAGCATCGCAACTTCATCTGTCAGTTTCATCGAGGCAACATGGTGGCGGCATTGCCGTTCGAGATCGAGCAGCTGTTCCC
Source organism: Gallionella sp. (assembly GCA_041629915.1). Lineage (GTDB taxonomy): Bacteria > Pseudomonadota > Gammaproteobacteria > Burkholderiales > Gallionellaceae > Gallionella. The sequence goes on along the minus strand of JBFKMJ010000053.1, from coordinate 2,747 downwards.
ATTTGCCGGATGTGGCGGCCTCGCGCATCTGGTCGATAAAAGCAGACAGCGATTCATAATTGACTATCATTTTTGATGCGCTCATGTGCTTATACTCTTCCGTAGGCCAGTTGTATTTTGTTCATGGGTTCCGGTTGCCGGGTTGGGGAATGGGCTGCTGATGGTGCATTCGCCTGTGACGTTCCTTTCGCAGGCGTGGCGGCAGCGGGCGGGTCGGGACGTATGCTGTCCCATGCGCTTTTCAAATCATTCAGCAGCCGCGCCACTTCATCCAGGGCTGCCAAATCATCATTCAAGTTGGCCGCAACCAGACGCGAGACCATGTAGTCGTACAGGGAGGACAGGTTTATGGCCAGTTCGCCGCCTACCTCCTTGTCCAGGCTTGCATTCAGCCCGTCGTCGATAATCAGGGTGGCCTTGGAAATTCCCATGCCCTTGACCGCGACATCCTTGCGCATCATGCCGTTCTTGGCATTGGCAATCGCTACCAGGGCGCCCTGATACAGCATTGAGATCAATTTGTGCGGGTCAGCCGCGCTCACACCTGATTCGACCCCGACCCGGGTATAGGCCTTGCTGGCTGAGGCTGCGTTCATGTCATTCTCCTAATTCAGGTTGCTGAGTTGCGCAAGTTGCTGCGTCAAGTATGTGCTGGTTTGATTCATGCTGGACAGCATGACATCCAGCGCGGAAAATTGGGCGCGATAACGTTTTTCGATATCGACCAAACGGTTCTCCAGCGCGTCGCGCTGTTTGCCGATATCGGTAATGCTTCTGCCGATCCCTTCGGTGCGGCTGGCCAGCGCTCCATCACTTGCCATGATGGAAGTTGCCCATTTATCCAGCAAAAAGGCGTAGCCGTGCGAATACCCCAAGGTGCCGCGTGCACCGGTTGCACCGCCGCTGATGCTAATGCTCAGGCCCTGCGGATCGCCGCTGGCGGCAGTCAGGACTTGTCCGGCTCCGGTCGCAGTGGCACCTCCGATCAAGCCTGCCACATCCACTCCCGCCGTGCCGGAAGTTACCGTGCCCATGAAAGTCGATATGGCAGTGCCGGTGGCACTGGTGATGTTGACATTGGAAGCCTGGCCGTATTGGTTGGAAGCAATGCTCATGAAGCCGCTGCCATCGATGCTGGCCGATACCGTAGAACTGGCCGATGAGAATGCGGATGTGCCGTTAATGGCCGACTGAAACATTGTTGCCAGCTGGGTGTTGGTGTAGGTGCCTGCCGCCAGTGCGACCGATGCGGATACCCCGTCCAGGCTGACATTCACGGTGGTATCGGCGGCGATGGTGTTGCCGGTTGCCGGCACGACAAGATCGCCGGTAATGCCGCCCCGGGTCGCGAGTTGGGTAATGTTCACCGCGTAGCTTCCCGCCTTGCTGTTGCTGGTCGCGCCATTGAAGCCGATCAGGCTATCCGTTGCCTTGCCCGTTGCGGCGAACAGGCTGGCGATGTCGCTGAAGTTGCTGGCTATGGTGCTGTCCAGTTTGGTTTGATCGAGGGACAGCGTGCCATCTTTCTGGAAAGACACGCCCACGTCGTAGAGTGTTGTCAATCCGCCCGTAGCGCCGGTAACCGTCGTGCCCAGCATGCTGCGCAGTTGCGATTGCAGCGAACGTACCGTACTGTCGCCTTGCAGGATCGCGCCTTGCTTGCTGGCCGGATTATAGGCAGAGACATTTTTCAGCGTCGCGGCAAAATCGTTGTATGTCTTGACAAAACCTGAAATAGAGCTGCTGATGGCAGCCGTGTCGTGTGCCACCGTCAGCGTTACCGGGGATGTGGTGACCTTGTTCAGATTGAGGGTCACGCCCTGTACCACGTCGGAAACCGTGTTGGATGTCTTGCTCACCGACACACCGTTGACCTTGAGGTTGGCGTTCTGGGCGGTAAGGGTTTCCGCAAGGTTCTGTCCGGAATTGTTTGCCGGATCATGCGCCAGCAGGGTGCCCACCGCCGCGTCGCCGCTGACCGATATCTTCAGGCTGTTGCTCAGCCCATTGCTGTCGGAAGAGAGTGAAAGACAATAAGGCGTATCGCAGCCATCGTTGATCAGGGTGGCGGTCACGCCGATCTTGGCGGCATTAATCGCATCGCGGATGCCTTGCAGCGAATTGTTACTGCTGTCGATAGTGATGCTTTTGGTGCCGCTGCCGTTCGATGCAAAGGATGCATCGGTGTATTTCCCGGTTCCGGTATCGAATGAGCCGCCGCTGATGGTGCCAAAATCGAAGGTGACCGTGGTTTCGGCGCCTGTGCCGATACTGGCGGTACTGCTGCTTTGCCCGGTGGCAACAAGTTTCTGTGCCTGCGCCAGGCTGGTCACTTCCAGTGTATAGCTGCCGACCCCCGCAATGCTGCTGGCGGATGCGGAAAATACGCCGGTGTCGGAGGCCGTGGCCTTGACCGCCTGAAACCTGTTGACGTTGTTCAAGCCCTGCACGGCGCTCTGAAAACCGGATAACGCTCCCTTGACGCTACCGTAGGCGGAAAGTTTGGCCTGGTAGCTGGCCTCCTTGGTGTTGAGCTTGTTGATCGGCTGCCGCTCGACCGCCATCAACTGGCTAACGATGCTGTTAACGTCAATGTTGGTTGATGTCGTTGCCGATGTCGTCATGATCTGTCTCTCTGCTTTCTTCGTGTGTTGTTGACGTGTCGCAACAAGGTCGCAACCAACCTGAACGGATAGGCCATCGAATTGCGTCTCAGGTAAGGGCAGGTCATGCCCGCGATCATGTGG
>JBFKMJ010000052.1:0-7524 GCA_041629915.1 Gallionella sp. | reverse complement strand
TTGAAGCCGGGCGGCAGCTTGATCCTGTCCAGCGGCAGGTCGCGGGCGCTGACTACCAGGCTGGCGGTTAGCAGCAGGATGAATGCGGCGAGATTTCTGGTCATAAGCCACCTCCTCTAGCGGAAGAATAACGCAAGCGGTTGAGCGATAGCCCTGTCTGGATTGCTTTATGGGGAAGCCGTCATGCACTTCACCCCAGCGTCAGCTCGGATGGTGATAAAAATCCGCATATTTCCTGTCTTCGACGAGAATATGATCCCGTAGCCAGCCCTGCAATCTGCTCATGACCTGTGAACGCATGACGACATCACCGGACAGGAATTCATTCTGAAGGTTGAATATCTCATTCTTGAAGGCGTCATGCATTCGCCTGTGCTCGTGAAATGACGGATAGTTTATTTTTTTCATGAAGGCTTCTTCATGGGCAAAATGATATTGCGTATATTCGAGCAACGAGTTGATGGTTTTCTCGAAAGTATCAGGGCCTTTTCCGCTCTTCAGTGCGTCATGGAGTTCGTTGATGATATCGAACCACCTCTTGTGCTGATCATCGATTTCACTGATGGAAAGGGCGTATTTCTCGTCCCAGTCTATATGCGGCATATCCACTCCACTTGATTGATAATTACCTGATTGGTGAAGGCTATCACATCAGGTCGAATCCTGAGGTGCGGCAGCCTTTCCACACCGCGAAGCCTAATGCGCCTCATCCCAATTCTTACCTTCGCCCAGCTCTACCAATAGCGGTACGTTGAGCTCGGCAACACCGCACATCAGATCACGCAGTTTTTCCTTGACCAGATGCAGTTCCGCTTCCGGCACTTCCAGCACCAGTTCGTCGTGCACCTGCATGATGAGCTGCGCTTTCAGCTTTTCTGTTTCCAGCCAGCCCTGCACGGCAATCATCGCGAGCTTGATTAAATCCGCTGCGGTGCCCTGCATCGGCGCGTTGATTGCGGCGCGTTCGGCGCCCTGGCGTTTCATGCCGTTGCTGGCGTTGATCTCCGGCAGCCACAGGCGGCGGCCGAACACGGTTTCGACATAGCCCTGTTGTCTGGCCTGATCGCGGGTGCGCTGCATGTAGTCTGCGACCCCGGGATAGCGTGCGAAGTAACGGTCGATGTAGGCGCTTGCCGCGCTGCGTTCGATACCGAGCTGTTTGGCGAGGCCGAACGCGGACATGCCGTAGATCAGGCCGAAGTTGATGACCTTGGCGTAGCGGCGCTGCTCGCTGTCCACCTCACTGGGCGCGACCATGAAGATTTCGGCGGCGGTGGCGCGGTGGATGTCCTCGTTGTTGGCGAAGGCCTGCAGCAATCCTGCGTCGCCGGACAGGTGCGCCATGATGCGCAGCTCGATCTGCGAGTAATCTGCCGACACGATGCGCGAACCCGTGGGTGCTACGAACGCCTCGCGGATGCGGCGGCCCTCGGCGGTGCGCACCGGGATGTTCTGCAGGTTGGGGTCGCTGGAGGCGAGCCGCCCGGTCACCGCGACCGCCTGCGAGTAGCTGGTGTGCACGCGGCCGGTGTGGCGATCCACCATCTGCGGCAACTTGTCGGTATAGGTGGACTTGAGTTTTGCCATGCCGCGATAGTCCAGCAGCAGTTTGGGCAGCGGGTAATCCAGCGCCAGCTCCTGCAGCACCTCTTCGTCGGTGGAGGGCTTGCCACTCGGCGTCTTTTTCTTGACCGGGAGTTGCAGTTTGTCGAACAGGATTTCCTGTATCTGTTTCGGTGAATTGAGGTTGAACGGCTGTCCGGCCGCCTCGTGCGCCTTCGCTTCCAGCGCGATCAGCTTCTCGCCCAGCTCGCGGCTCTGGATTTTCAGCAGTTCGCAATCGAGCAGCACGCCGTTGCGCTCCATCCGGTACAGCACCTGCATGGTCGGCAGCTCGATGTCGCGGTACACATGCTGCAGGCCTGCATGCACCGCGATCTGCGGCGCAAGCGCTTCGTGCAGTTGCAGCGTGATGTCGGCGTCTTCGGCGGCGTAGTGCGTGGCGGTGTCGAGATCGACCTGGTCGAAACAGATCTGCTTGGCACCCTTGCCGACCACCTCGGCGTAGCCGATGGTCTTGACGTTGAGATGGCGCAACGCGAGGTTGTCCATGTCGTGAGGCTTGTGGCTTTCCAGCACGTAGGATTGCAGCAGCGTGTCGTCATGAATGCCCGCCAGCGCGATGCCGTGATTGGCGAAGATATGCAGATCGTACTTGAGGTTCTGTCCGAGTTTTTTGTGATGCGCGCTTTCCAGCCACGGCTTCAGTTTCTGCAGCGCATGGTCGCGCCCGAGCTGATCCGGCGCGCCGGGATAGATGTGCGCCAGCGGCAGGTAGGCGGCGTGATGTGGTTCGATCGCGAACGACATGCCGACCAGTTGCGCGTTCATCACGTCCAGGCCGGTGGTCTCGGTGTCCACGCACACCCGTTCCGCGGCGAGCAGTTTTTCCAGCCAGGCATCGAGCCGGGATTCGGTGAGGAGGGTTTCGTAATGCGCCCCGTCGGTGCGGGCGGGGTCGTCAGAAAATGAATTCTGCGCCATCTCCCTCTCCCGCGGGCGGGAGAGGGCCGGGGTGAGGGTTGTGGAAAGAGATGCGCCTTCGGATCGGCGGCCCTCACCCCCAACCCCTCCCCCGCCTGCGGGGGAGGGGAGAGAAAGCTCGCGCAGCCAGGACCTGAAATCGAAATGTTCATACAGGCTGCGCAGCTGTTCCGTATCCGGCGCAGGCGGAACCAGCTCGCTATACGGCTGCGGCAGCTCCACGTCGCATTTCACCGTGAGCAGGCGGCGCGCCTGTGGCAGCCAGTCCAGTGCGCGGCGCAGATTTTCGCCGACCACGCCGCCGACCTCATCGGCATGCTGCATCAAATTGTCCAGCGTGCCGTACTGCTTGAGCCATTTCACCGCGGTCTTGGGGCCGACTTTTTCAACTCCCGGGACGTTGTCCACCGCATCGCCGGTCAGCGTCAGGTAATCGAGGATGCGCGCAGGCTCCACGCCGAACTTGGCGGAAACAGCCGGCACATCCAGCGTCTCGTTGTTCATGGTGTTGATCAGCGTGACCTGCGCGTTCACCAGCTGCGCAAGATCCTTGTCGCCGGTGGCAACGATGCAACGCACGCCATCCTGCGCGGCCTGCTTTGCCAGCGTGCCGATCACGTCATCCGCCTCCACGCCTTCCAGTGCCAGCATGTTCCAGCCGGAGGCGGCGATGGCCTGGTGCAGCGGTTCGATCTGGCGTGCCAGATCGTCCGGCATCGCCGGGCGGTGCGCCTTGTATTCGGGATACCAGTCGTCGCGGAAAGTTTTGCCTTTTGCGTCAAATACACACAGGCTATAATCCGCCGGGAAATCGTGGCGCAATTTGCGCAGCATGTTGAGCACGCCGTAGATCGCGCCAGTCGGCAGGCCCTCGCGATTGCGCAGATCCGGCATCGCATGGAAGGCGCGGTAGAGGAAGGACGAGCCGTCCACCACTAGCAATGTTTTAGGGGAATCCGGTTTGTTCGTTACAGCGCAACTCTTTTCATTCATTTTCTAAAGGCCATTGCATGAGCATATCGTCCAAATTGCCCGCCTCCGCAATACCGGAATCATATAATTCCAAAGAGGCATGGCGCGTGTTCGGCATTATGTCAGAGTTCGTCTCCGCCACCGAACGCCTCAACCGCATCCATCCGGCGGTGAGCATCTTCGGCAGCGCGCGCACCCGGCCCGGCCAGCCCTATTACAAACTCACCGAAGAAATCGCGCGGCTGCTTTCCGATGCCGGCTTTTCGGTCATCTCCGGCGGCGGACCGGGCATCATGGAGGCCGCCAACAAGGGCGCGTTTTACGGCAAGTCGCCCAGCATCGGCCTGAACATACAACTGCCCCACGAACAGGTCGGCAACCTGTATCAGGACATCAGCCAGACCTTCCAGCATTTCTTCGCGCGCAAGGTGATGTTCGTGAAATTCGCCAGCGCCTATGTGGTGATGCCCGGCGGCTTCGGCACGCTGGACGAACTGATGGAAGCGCTGACGCTGGTGCAGACCGGCAAGACGCGCAAGATGCCGATCATCCTGGTCGGCAGCCAGTTCTGGGGCGGGTTGCTCGAATGGTTTCGCGCCACACTGCTGGAGGAGAAAGTCATCAGCCCGGAAGACATGGATCTGGTGCAATTGATCGATGAACCCGAAGCGGTGGTCAGCGCGATATTCAAACATTATGAGTCGCGCGGTTTCGAACCTTCGGAAGCGGAGCGCGAGCGCCAACTCTACCTGTAAGGTTGTTGCGGGTTCATGCGGCAGGTAAAAAGTTTTCCACCCATCGAAAAACCGGACGCCCGCATCCTCATCCTCGGCAGCATGCCCGGCGAGGCCTCGCTCCGGGCCGGGCAGTATTATGCCCATCCGCGCAACCTGTTCTGGCCCATCATGGGCGAACTGCTCGACATCGGGCCGTCCGCTTCTTATGGCGAGAGAATCGGGGTGCTGGAATCGGCGCGCATCGCGCTGTGGGACGTGCTCCATACCTGTCGCCGCAAAGGCAGTCTGGATTCCGATATCGAAAGCGGCTCGCTCGTGCCGAACGATTTTGCGGCGTTCTTCCAGGGGCATCCGCAAATCAATCATGTGTTCTTCAACGGCGCCAGGGCCGAGGCCTGCTACCGCAGGCAGGTGCTGCCATTCATCGAGACCGGAAGCATCGAGTATCTGCGCCTGCCGTCCACCAGCCCTGCGAACGCCTCCATTCCCCATGCGTGCAAGCTGGAGGCATGGCGGGCCGTAATGAAATGCCCGGGGCCCGCCCCACATGACCGCGCAGCCCCTCCTTACATCGGCTAAAATGCGTCCATTCCAATTCGTCGAGGCTACTGCGATGCGTCTCCTTTCCTTTTTGCTGCTGGCTTGCTTTTCCCTGACCGCGTTTGCCCAGCAACCGGTTCCAGATAATCTCGAGCCGCTTCAGCCGCCGCCCGCCTTCGACGCCGGGCCGGACGCGGCTCCCGACGATGTGCCAGAAGTAACCATCACCAAGGAAGTCGAGCAGACGGTCGAGGAGTATCGGCTGAACGGGAAGCTGTACATGATCAAGATCACACCTAAGCACGGCGTGCCCTATTATCTGGTGGACGATCTGGGCGACGGCAAGTTCGTGCGGCAGGAGAGCCTTGACTCCGGCCTGCGCGTGCCGCGCTGGATCATCCACAGTTTTTAGTCGATGGCGGTATTCACCAGCGTCTCGGAGGCGGATCTGATCGCATGGCTGGGTGATTATTCACTCGGCCAGTTGCTGGAATTGCAGCCCATCTCGTCCGGCATCGAGAACACCAATTACTTCGTCACCACCAGCAACGGCCGTTTCGTGCTCACGCTGTTCGAAAAGCTCACAGTCGACGAGTTGCCGTTCTACCTGAACCTGATGGCGCATCTGGCGCGCCACGGCATCCCCTGTCCCTGTCCGGTGGCAAACCGCCGCAATCAGTTTCTGGGCACGCTCAATGGCAAACCGGCCTGCATCGTCAGCCGCCTGAGCGGCAAGTCCGTCATTGCGCCGAATGGCGAACAGTGCGCCGCCATCGGCGCGATGCTCGGGCAGCTGCATCGCGCCGGACAGAGTTTCAGCCAGATCATGCCCAACCCGCGCGGCGCGGCATGGCGCGCGGCGACCGCTCCGCAGGTGCGCCCGTTTCTCGATGCGGCGCAGGCCGAATTGCTGGACAGCGAGATGGCGCTGCATGCCCGTCAGGACCGGGCGGCGCTGCCCCCGCATAACAAAGTCAGGCAATCCGTTACCAGCCAAAGGCTGGACGGAATTGACACAGGGGGACGCCGCGGGGTACCCGACGGCGATGCCGTCACCCTCGCGCTGCCCCAGGGCGTGATTCACGCCGACCTGTTTCGCGACAATGTGCTGCTGGAAGGTAACCGTGTCGGCGGGTTGATCGATTTCTATTTTGCGTGCAGCGATGCGCTGCTGTACGACATGGCAATCACCGTGAACGACTGGTGCATGAATGCCGACGGCACGCTGGATGCGACCCGCGCACAGGCTTTCCTGCGCGCCTATCATGCGGTGCGCCCGCTGCTGGACAGCGAACGCGATGCATGGCCGCTGATGTTGCGCGTGGCCGCCTTGCGCTTCTGGCTGTCGCGCCTGTTCGACATGCATCTGCCGCGCGACGGCGAGCTGATTCATGCACATGATCCGAGCCATTTTGAGCGGATACTGAAAAATCACATCGCAACGGCACAGGCCGTCTGGATATAAGGAAGAGATAATGGAACCGCAACGTTTACAGGCCATACAAGGCTGGCAATGGATCAAGCGCGGCTCCGCGCTGTTCATGAAGGCGCCGCTGCTGTGGATCGTCATCCTGCTGATCTGCTTTACCGCGATAGGCGGATTGTCCGCAGTGCCGGTCGTGGGCGAGCCGCTCGCCAGCCTGCTGCTGCCGGCAGTGCTGGTCGGTCTGATGTCAGGCTGTCTCGCGCTGGAGCAGGGCGAAGAGCTGGAGCTGGCGCATCTGTTCAGCGGCTTTCAGCGACGCACCGCGCAACTTGTCACGCTGGGCGGCATCGCGCTGGTCGGGCAGTTCCTGATCTTCGGCGTGATGATGATGGTCGGCGGCGCCACGCTGGTCAGCATTCTGACCAGCAGTCAGACTATCCAGGATCCGGACATCATTGTGCAGGCGATGGCGGGCGCCGGGCTCGCCATTTTCCTCGGCATCGCGCTGTTCAGTTTGCTGATGATGGCCATGCAGTTTGCGCCCATGCTGGTTTACTTCAACAACGTCGCGCCGGTTGACGCGATGAAACTCAGCCTGCGCGCTTTTCTTCTCAATGTCGGGCCGATGATGGTGTATGGCGCAACATTCATGTTGCTTGCCTTTCTGGCAAGCATCCCGATGATGCTGGGCTGGCTGGTGCTGATGCCGATCGTGTTCACGTCGCTGTATGCCTGCTATTGCGACATCTTCCCCATCGTGAAGGAGAACCAGGCAACGCTCGCCGAGGGCGATGCCGCCCCGCCGGAACAGGGCGCGCCCTGACCGGCAATCCGCGTATCAGACAGCGGTGAGCTTTGCGTATTCCAGCACCAGCCATTTGCTGCCCGCATGCCTGAAATTCACCTGCACGCGCGCATCCGCGCCGCTGCCCTCCACGCCGGTAATGGTCCCCTCGCCGAACTTCTGGTGGAATACGCGCTGACCGATGCGCCATAGACTACCGCTCCCTCCCGCGCTGACGCGCTCCCCTCTCCCGCTGGCGGGAGAGGGGCTGGGGGTGAGGGGCGTTGAATAGCCCGCCGCACGTGCCGCAAACCTCGGCGTAATCCAGTGCAGCAGCTCATCCGGCAGCTCGCGCAGGAAACTCGATGCCATGCCGTAACTCACCTTCCCGTGCAGCATGCGGCTCTGCGCAAAACTCAAATAAAGCCTGCGCCGCGCGCGCGTGAGCGCCACGTACATCAGGCGGCGCTCCTCGTCCAGCCCGCCGTCCACGTTCTGGCTGTTCTGGTGCGGAAACAGGC
>JBFKMJ010000051.1:0-7534 GCA_041629915.1 Gallionella sp. | reverse complement strand
TTGCATCGGCTATCGTGGCGCGCACGCCGCTGCCCGAGGTTTCGCTGACGTCCCGGGTTGGGGTGGGCGCGATTTGCAGCGTTCGTGCATGCTCCAGCAGCGCGCGCGACAGCGGGTGGGTGGAGTTCTGCGCGAGGCTGGCGGCGATTTGCAGCAGTTCGAAGGATCGAAGTTTATCTTCCCGCGCGCTGCCATCGGCAGGCAGCAGGTCGGTGAGCGCCGGTTTGCCCTCGGTCAGCGTGCCGGTCTTGTCCACCACCAGCACTGAAAGTTTATGCGCATTTTCCAGCGCGGCGGCATCCTTCACCAGGATGCCCGCATGAGCCGCCCGCCCGGTGGCAACTACCACGGCGGTGGGTGTGGCCAGACCCAGCGCACAGGGGCAGGCGATGACCAGCACCGATACGGCGTTGATCAGCGCCAGGCCGAAACCGATGCCGGCGAACCACCAGCCGCCAAAGGTCAGCGCGGCGATCACCAGAACCACCGGCACGAAGATGGCGGATATCTGATCCGCGAGTTTCTGGATCGGCGCCTTCGAGCCCTGCGCCTGTTCCACCAGACGGATGATCGCAGCGAGCTGCGTGTGCGAACCGACAGCAAGCGCGCGGCACTTGAGCAGTCCATGCTGGTTGAGCGTGGCGGCATACACCTTGTCGGCGGGTTGTTTGCTCTGCGGCAGGCTCTCCCCGGTGAGCATCGATTCATCCAGATTGGATGCGCCTTCCAGAATCTCGCCATCGACCGGCACGCTCTCGCCGGGACGCACGAAGAATACTTCGTCGGGGCGCAACTGCCCGGCGGAAACGTCGAGCATCTGCCCGTTGCGCTCGACATGCGCGATCTTGGGTTGCAGGTTGATGAGGGCTTCCAGCGCCGCCGAAGCCTTGCCCTTGGCGCGCGCTTCCAGCAGCTTGCCGAGCAGCACCAGGGTGATGAGCGTGGCACTCGCCTCGAAATACAGCGGCTGGTCGAGTTGCAGCACCACCACGGCACAGCTCATGAAATAAGCGGCGCTGGTGCCGAGCGCAACCAGTACGTCCATGTTGCTGCCGCCGCTTTTGAGCGCGCTCCACGCGCCACTGTAAAAGCGGCTGCCGGCCCAGAATTGCACCGGCGTTGCCAGCAGCCATTGCAGCCAGCCGGGCAGCATCAGGTGGATGCCGAAAAACATCAGCAGCATCTCGATCAACAGCGGCAGGGTGAGCAATGCCGCGACGCCGAATTGCAGCAGCTCGTGCCGATAGGCCTGCGCACGCGCGGCTTTCTCGGCGGCGAAATCACGCGCCGGGTGCGCGTCAAAACCGGTGTCACGCACGGCGGCAATCAGGCGCTCGACATCGGATTGTTGCGGGTCGAAACTGATGCTGGCTTTTTCGGTGGCGATGTTGACCACGGCGGAGACGCCGGGCAATTTGTTCAGCGCTTTTTCCAGACGCGCCGAACAGGATGCACAGTGCATCCCGGTGATTTGCAGTTCGGCGTGATTGGCTTGGGTGTCCATGTCACGCCGAATTTAACCACATAAAACCACTTTGTGATTCAGTTCCGGCAGCGCTGAAGATTTTCTAATCACACGGTACAGCGAATACCAGATGGATTGCAGGAAATCTCTCAATGACGAAAGGTTACTCCTCGGGAGCATCCTGCTGTTTCTTGTCCGTCGGGCAGGTGCTCATGCCCAGCACGGCATACGCCGGACAAAACCTGAAAATGCCGGTCAGCAATACCACGACACCGATCCAGCCCCATGGGCCGATGATTCCGGTTGCAGCCAGCGCGATGAGTGCCAGGCCGGCAATGATGCGCAAAATACGATCCATGCTGCCAACGTTGATTTTCATTCTGTACTCCTTCTGGTTGAAGTTGAGCGTGCAGGCTACAGGAAGCCCCATTATTTCGTCTGTGACAGAAAACACAGGACAGCCCCAGACAACTAGAGTCGCCTCGAGGGCGGAGAAAATATACATGCTTTCCGTTGGATGCGCCAATCAGGGCGGCGTGTCCGTGCGCATGTTGAGGTTGAGTGAAGTGCACTATTGATGCTAGAATGCGCGCCGCTTCGGAATAGGCCGAAGCAAATTTCCCGCTCGCGCAAGTTGGGGTGCTCACAAGAGTCAGGCTGGCGAGTGGTAGACATTAACCCTTACGATTGGAGTAATCATGGCTGTAACAATGCGTCAAATGCTGGAGGCCGGTGTTCATTTCGGCCATCAAACCCGTTTCTGGAATCCCAAGATGGCTCCGTACATCTTCGGTCATCGCAACAAGATTCATATCATCAACCTGGAAAAAACCGTCGCGAAGTTTGCCGAGGCGGAAGCTTTCGTGCGCAAGTTGTCGGCGAAAAAGGGCAGCATCCTGTTCGTTGCGACCAAGCGCCAGGCGCGTGACATTCTGCAGGAAGAGGCATCGCGTGCCGGCTCGCCGTTCGTCAACTACCGCTGGCTGGGCGGCATGCTGACCAACCACAAGACTGTGCAGCAGTCGATCAAGCGTCTGCGCGATCTGGAAGCATTGACTGCCGAAGGCGCGTCAGAGAAGCTTTCCAAGAAAGAGGCGCTGATGATGAAGCGCGAACTGGAGAAACTGGACCGCAGTCTGGGCGGCATCAAGGACATGAACGGTTTGCCGACCGCATTGTTTGTGATTGATGTGGGCTACCAGAAAGGCGCCATTGTCGAGGCGCAAAAACTGGGTATCCCGGTAATCGGTGTGGTTGATACCAACAATTCCCCGCTTGGCGTGGACTACGTCATCCCTGGTAATGACGATTCCACGCAGGCAATTCGCCTGTATGCACGCGGCATCGCCGACGCGGTTCTGGAAGGACGCGCTCAGGCGCTGAACGAGCTGGTCGAGCAGGTTGCAGCAGCGGAAGAGCAGGCTGCCTGACGTTGCACAAGTTGCGCAAAGGGGCGCGAGCCCCTTTTTTTATAAGTATTTTTGGGAGTTGAAGATGGCAGAAGTTACTGCAAGCATGGTCAAGGAACTGCGCGAGGCGACCGGCCTCGGCATGATGGAATGCAAAAAAGCGTTGGTCGAAGCCAACGGCGATATGAAAGCAGCTGAAGAGCAAATGCGTATCAAGAGCGGTGCCAAGGCGAGCAAGGCGTCTGCCCGCGTGACCGCCGAAGGCGTGGTCAGCGCGTTTATCACACCGGACGGAAAAACCGGCGCGGTGGTGGAAGTGAATTGCGAAACCGACTTCGTGGCCAAGAACGATGATTTCATCGCGTTCGCGAAGAATGTCTGCGAGACGGTGGCGAAGAATGATCCGGCCGATATTGAAGCCTTGTCCGGCATGGCAATCGTCAATGGTTCCGGCACGGTAGAAGAGACCCGCAAGGCGCTGGTGATGAAGCTGGGCGAAAATGTCACTATCCGCCGTTTCGAGCGCTACGCAACCGCTAGCGGCAAGCTGTCCAGCTACTTGCACGGCAGCAGAATCGGTGTGTTGCTGGACTTTGCCGGCGGCGACGAAGCGCTGGGGCGCGACATCTGCATGCATATCGCAGCGAGCAAGCCTAAGTCGATCGACGTTTCCGGCGTTAACCCTGAAGAGATTGCCACCGAACGCCGCATCGCCATGGAGAAGGCGCGTGAGGCCGGCAAGCCTGATGCGATGCTGGAGAAAATCGCCGAGGGTACGGTGCAGAAGTTCCTCAAGGAGGTGACGCTGCTGGGCCAGGTGTTCGTCAAGGCAGAAGACGGCAAGCAGACCATCGAGCAATTGCTGAAGAGCAAGGGCGCATCGGTGACCGCGTTCCAGATGTTCGTGGTCGGTGAGGGCATCGAGAAGAAAGTTGAAGATTACGCGGCTGAAGTGGCCGCTGCTGCCGCTGCTGCCAAGGGTTAATCACCATGCAGCCTGCCTATAATCGCATTCTGCTGAAGCTGTCGGGGGAAGCCCTGATGGGGGATGACAGTTACGGTATCAACCGCGAAGTGATTGAGCGTATCGTGGCCGAGATCGCGGAAGTGGTTGAGCTGGGTGTGGAGGTCGCGATCGTGATCGGCGGGGGCAACATCTTCCGCGGCGTGGCGCCGGCTGCTGCCGGGATGGACCGGGCGACTGCAGATTACATGGGCATGCTGGCTACGGTGATGAACGCGATGGCGTTGCAGGATGCGATGAAGCGCGCCGGGCTGGATTGCCGCGTGCAGTCCGCGTTGAGTCTGGAACAGGTTGCCGAACCGTTTATTCGCGGCAAGGCGCTGCGTTATCTGGAAGACGGCAAGGTGGTGATTTTTGCGGCGGGCATCGGCAGCCCGTTCTTCACTACCGATACTGCTGCCGCGTTGCGCGGTGTGGAAATGTCTGTCGATGTGGTCATAAAGGCTACCAAGGTGGACGGCGTTTATACCGCCGATCCGAAGAAGGATCCCGCCGCAACGCGCTACCAGAGCCTGAGTTTTGACGAGGCAATCGGCAAGAATCTCAAGGTGATGGATGCCACTGCACTGACGCTGTGCCGTGACCAGAATTTGCCGATTATCGTGTTCAGCATATTCAAGGCAGGCGCATTGAAGCGCGTGGTTTTTGGCGAAGGTGAAGGAACGCTGTTGCGCTGTGATTAACGTAAAACTCGCGCAGCGAGACCGCGTCCCTCTCGCCCGCTTGCGGGAGGGAGTTAGGAGAGAGGGAAGCGGGTATGGCGAGTTTTGTCAGGGGTGGAATATTTGCCATACCCGTTGATACAGGAGGTTAAACCATGATTGCGGATATCAAGAATAACACCGAGCAGAAAATGCAGAAATCGCTGGAGTCGCTGAGGGCGGATCTGGGCAAGGTGCGCACCGGGCGCGCGCATACCGGTCTGCTGGATCATGTGATGGTGGATTATTACGGCAATCCGACGCTGGTGAACCAGGTGGCGAACATCACGCTGGTTGATGCGCGCACCATTGGTGTACAGCCGTGGGAAAAGAATATGGTCGGTCCGGTGGAACGTGCAATACGCGATTCGGACCTGGGGCTGAACCCGGCAACCAATGGCGACCTGATCCGCGTGCCGATGCCGATGCTGACCGAAGAACGCCGCCGCGATTTGATCAAGGTGATCAAGTCCGAAGGTGAAAACGCCAAAATCGCGGTGCGCAATATTCGCCGTGATGCCAACAATACCCTGAAAGAAGCGCTCAAGAAAAAAGAGCTTGCCGAAGACGAAGAGCGTCGCATGCAGGACGAAATCCAGAAGCTGACCGATCGCTTCGTCGCCGAAATCGACAAGGCGCTGGCGGCCAAAGAAGTTGACCTGATGGCGGTCTGATGAGGATTGAGGATCGAGGGCTGAGGATAAGGCCTGGCTCTACTCAGTCCTTGGCTCTCGTGCCTCAACCCTCGGTCTTCGACCCTCGCTCCTCGCTCCTCGCTCCTCGATCCTGAAAATGGCTTTTTCCCAAAGCTCAACCCGCATTATCCCGGACGCTCCTGCCGTCCCGCGCCATATCGCCATCATCATGGACGGCAACGGGCGCTGGGCGAAACAGCGTTTTCTGCCGCGCGTGGCCGGGCACCAGCGCGGGGTGGAAGCACTGCGCGAAGTGGTGAGAACCTGCCGCGAGCAGGGTGTGGAATACCTGACTGTGTTTGCGTTCAGCAGCGAGAACTGGCGGCGTCCCGCCGACGAAGTTTCCTTCCTGATGACGCTGTTCCTGAAAATGCTGGAGCGTGAAGTCGCCAGCCTGCATGAAAACAACATCCGTCTCAGAATTATCGGCGACCGCGGGCGCTTCAGCGACGAACTGCGGCAAACAATGCAGAGGGCCGAGCAACTTACCGCCGGCAACAACGCGTTGACCTTGACCATTGCCGCAAATTACGGCGGCCGCTGGGACGTGATGCATGCGGTAAAAGCCATGCTCGCGGAACATCCACAACTGGCGCAGGGTTTTACGGAAGAGGATCTGTCGCCCTATCTTTCGATGAACGATGCTCCCGAGCCGGACCTGTTCATCCGCACCGGAGGCGAGCAGCGCATCAGCAACTTCATGCTGTGGCAACTGGCTTATACCGAGCTGTACTTTACTGATATCCTGTGGCCGGCATTTGGCCGGAAGGAGCTGGAGGTGGCCATTGCCTCCTACCAGAAGCGCGAACGGCGTTTTGGCCGGACCAGCGAGCAATTATCGGATAAGGCTAACAATCATGGCGCAGCACTTTCAAAATGATGAATTATCTGCACCCTGATCGTTTCCCTGATGAAACCCCTAGCCATTCCACTAGGTTGTTAAAAAACGACAACCAAGTGGCTGGTTATCACCCCCGTCCCCCCTCTGATGGAACTACTAGCCATTCGACTAGGCGGCAGAGCAGCCAAGTCGCTGGTTATCCCGCAAGCGATAGATGGGTACAGGCGGTCGCTGCGCGCGATTTCATCAATGCTTAAATCGCGGGTCATGACGGCTGTGGTGTTGCTGGCGTTGCTGTTGCTGGCGCTGTTTGCGTTGCCGCGCCTCGCGTGGACGATATTGGTTGTCGCGATGGTCATGCAGGGCGGCGTTGAATGGGCGCGCCTGTCCGGGCTGAGCGGCATGAAAGCAGGTCTCTATTTGGGACTTACCCTGTTGCTGATGCTGGGCCTGGCGTGGATGGATACCATCACAGCCGTAGCGCAGCAGACTCATGTTCATCTGGCGGTCTATGGGGTTTCGGCCCTGCTGTGGCTGGTGATCGTGCCGCTCTGGCTGCTGAACGGATGGAAAGTCAGGCAGCCGCTGCCGATGGCGCTGACAGGCTGGGCGGTACTGATTCCGACCGGTCTGGCGATGCAGGATCTGCGCGCAGACAGCCCGTGGATGCTGCTGTTTGTGATGGGTCTGGTTTGGGTGGCGGATATTGCGGCGTATTTCGCCGGCCGTGCGTACGGCAAGCACAAGCTTGCCCCGAGCATCAGTCCGGGCAAGACCTGGGAAGGCGTGGTAGGCGCCCTGCTGGGTGTCTTTGTTTATGTCGAAGCAATATGGATATTAAGCCCCCATTTTTCTGATCGCGGCATGCTGCCGATTTTTCTGGTGGCTTCCTGGCTGTGGGTCGGGCTGGCGGTGATCGGCGACCTGTTCGAGTCGGCAATCAAGCGCCAGGCCGAGGTCAAGGACAGCGGTGCGCTGTTGCCCGGCCACGGCGGGTTACTGGATCGCATCGATGCGTTGACCTCGACCCTGCCGCTGGCAGCATTGGCCATGCTGCTGCAGAAGCTGGGTTAGGATATTTAAGTGCAAAACCTGACCATCCTCGGCTCCACCGGCAGTATCGGCACCAGCACGCTGGATGTGGTGGCGCGCCATCCGGACAGATTCCGCATCATTGCATTGACGGCAAATTGCCAGGCCGACCTTTTGTTCAGGCAGTGCATTCAGTTCAAACCGCGCTATGCGGTGTTGCTGGATGAGGCTGCTGCTGCCGGGCTGCGCGAATGCATAGATGGGGCGGGTCTGGATGTTGAAGTGCTGAGCGGCGCAGCGGCATTGGCGCAGGTTTCGATTTTGCCCGAGGTTGATACGGTGATGGCCGCCATCGTCGGCGCAGCGG
>JBFKMJ010000050.1:0-7653 GCA_041629915.1 Gallionella sp. | reverse complement strand
ATTGACAGCGGAATGATCAGCCTCGAGGACGCACGCCTGTCCAAAAACAAGAACCTGGTAACACGGGCGGTGGGGATTGATGCTGAAGTGGAGCCGGAAATCCACATTCATGATGTGCGGGTGGGTGACATTTATTTGCTGTGTTCGGATGGCCTGAACGACATGGTGGAGGATGAAGACATTGAGGCCACATTGTGTGCAATGCAGAGCAATCTTCCGTTGGCAACTGAGCAACTGATCCAGATGGCAAACGACAATGGTGGGCGTGACAATATTTCAGTGATACTGGTCAAAGTGAAAGACGAATTTGCCGAGCCGCGCCTTTGGCTGGCAAAATTACTGAATTGGTTCAGGAAATAAACAGCACGAGGGTCACGATAATGGCAGCCAAACTGATACTCAGCATGGATGGGGTGGTTCTCAAGGAATACCCCTTGAACAAGGAACGCATGACGATCGGGCGCAAGGCGCACAACGATATTGTCATCGACAACCTGGCGGTAAGTGGCGAGCATGCCGCAATCGTCACCATCCTGCACGACTCGTTTCTTGAGGATCTGGACAGCACCAATGGACTGGAAGTGAATGGCAAGCCCGTCAAAAAACATTTTCTGCAAAACAACGACCTGATCGAAATCAGCAAGTACAAGCTGAAATATGTCAACGACCAGACCACCCGGACCAACCCGGCTGATTTTGAAAAAACGGTGGTATTGCGGTCGCCGGCCAGGCAGGCGTCGCCGGCCGGTGACAAAAGCGAGACGACCGCTGGTTTCATGAAGACACCAGCCGACGCAACCAAAAAACAACCTGCCGATACGGCAGAAAAGACCGGCAAGTTTGATATGCGGTCGCCAACGCCACCTGCCGCCCCCGCACCCAAGCCAGCCGGCCCTGCTGCTGCGGCACCCAAACCGCAGATGGCGGCAGTGCAAATCCTGACCGGGCCCAATGCCGGCAGGGAACTCGAGTTGGTGAAAAATCTCACCACGCTGGGCAAACCCGGCGTACAGGTGGCCGTTCTGACGCGCCGTCCGCATGGTTTTTTCATTACCCATGTGGAAGGCGCCAACCACCCGAAAATCAACGGCACCGCATTGGGAGACCAGCCACATCAGCTGAATGAGCATGATGTCATTGAACTGGCCGGGATCAAAATGGAGTTCTACTTCAAGGAATAACGGTGGGCAAAGGACGGATATTCCTGTGCCGCCGCACAGCACACTCATCAAGAACGCGGCGTAGCCGTGACAACACCTCTGTTCTCTGTCTCTTGTATTCTGTCTTCTGTCAGACGGCGTGAAAAAAAATGCCATACTGATCGGGCTCGGCCTGCTAATCGTCCTGATATTTATCGGTAATGCCGCGCGCCTCTACCGACTCAATTTCGTAGACCAGCTTTCCGCCATACTTTACGATTACCGTCTGCAATTGACCATGCCGCGCACGGTGGATGAGCGCATTGTCATTCTCGACATTGATGAAAGAAGCCTCAAGGAGGAAGGCCGCTGGCCGTGGAGCCGCGACCGGCTCGCCTTGCTGATGGACAAGCTCTTCGACAAATATGGCGTCGCAGTGGTGGGTTTCGACGTGGTGTTCGCTGAAAAGGACGAGAGCTCCGGGCTCAGGATATTGCAGAAAATCGGGCAAGCGCAGCTCAAGAACGATGCACAATTCCAGGCGACGCTGGCGCAAATCCGGCCGCAACTCGAATATGACAGGCTGTTCGCCGACAAGATCAGAAACCGCAACGTGGTACTGGGTTACTACCTGACCAATCAGGACGGCATCCATATCTCCGGGGTGCTGCCCAAGCCAATTTTTCCGGCAGGCGCGTTCAAGAACAGGCCCATCAGCTTTACCAGCTGGAACGGATACGGGGCAAATCTCCCGGAATTGCAGCAGGCGGCGGCAAGTGGCGGCCATTTCAACCCGTTGGTGGACTTCGACGGTGAGGTGCGCCGCATACCGATGCTGGTGGAGCATGGCGGGGCATATTATGAGTCCCTGTCACTCGCAGTGGTGCGTACCCTGTTCGGGCAACCTGAATTGTTGCCGGGCTTTGCCGAGGGGAATACCAGCGGGTATGGCGGCCTGGAATGGCTGGAGCTGGATGCGGCGGTTGGCAGACTGATCATTCCGGTGGATGACGATGTATCCACCTTCGTGCCCTACCGCGGCAGACAGGGCAGCTTCCGTTACATTTCGGCTGCGGATGTGCTGCATGACCGCGTCGAAATCCCTCAACTCGAAAACAAGATCATACTGGTAGGCACGACCGCCCCGGGTTTGCTGGACATGCGCTCCACACCCGTCGCAGAAGTTTATCCGGGGGTGGAAATCCATGCCAACATGATTGCCGGCATCCTCGACCAGAACCTGAAAGAACACCCCGCCTACATGCTTGGAGCGGAAGTGGTCTGGCTGCTGCTAATCGGCATTACCCTGAGCTTTCTGTTGCCGAAGTTGAGTCCGGCGAAAGCAATCCTGCTGTCGGTATTCATGTTTGCTGCCACGCAGGGATTGAGTTTGCTTGCATGGCAGCACGGAAACCTGCTGTTTCTGGTGGCCAACAGCCTGGTAATGATAACGCTGCTGTTCGCGCTGGACATGTCCTACGGTTATTTTGTCGAATCGCGCACCAAGCGCCAGATTACCGGCTTGTTCGGCCAGTATGTGCCGGGCGAACTGGTCGAAGAAATGGCCGAGCATCCGGAAAGTGTGTCGATGGAAGGCGACAGCCGCGAGATGACCATCCTGTTTTCCGACGTGCGCGGCTTTACCAGCATTTCGGAGGGGCTGGATCCGAAAGAACTGACTCTGCTGATGAACGAGTTTTTGACACCTTTATCCCGTGTTGTTCACCAACATCGCGGCACCGTCGACAAGTACATGGGCGACTGCATCATGGCTTTCTGGGGAGCGCCCCTGCCTGATGCAAATCATGCCCGCAACGCCATATTGGCAGGTATCGAAATGCAGGCGGCCCTGAAAGCGTTGCAACCGCATTTCAAGAAGCGCGGCTGGCCGGAAATTCGCATCGGTGTGGGCATCAACACCGGGCGCGTCAGCGTTGGCAACATGGGCTCGGAAGTGCGCGTCGCCTACACGGTGATGGGTGATGCGGTCAATCTGGCCTCGCGTCTGGAGGGCATCACCAAACAATACGGCGTTGGTATCATTGTTGGCGAGAATACCAGAGATATCGTAAGCGACTTTGTTTACCGCGAGCTTGACCATGTGCGGGTAAAAGGCAAAGACAAACCGGTGGCAATTTACGAACCGATTGGGTTGTCTGCCGAGGTGAGCCAGGCGATAAAGGACGAGGTCGATCTGTTTCATCAGATGCGGCGCCTCTATTGCCAGCAGGATTGGGATCAGGTTGAATTGCAACTGGCGACGCTGCAGCGCATGTCGCCGGATACCGCGTTGTATCGGATCTATGCGGAACGCGTCGCCTATTTCCGCAGGAACCCCCCGGCGACAGACTGGGATGGCGTTTTCGTATTTCAGACAAAGTAGTAAGTGGGGAGAACGGAGTGAGGAGTGGAAGAGCGGAGAAACCACTTTCCACTGAGGCTCGAAACGCCGCATCACTTCCTGCTTTCCACTCACCATTCGAAGCAAGGGTGACAAAACGATGAAACTGAGAACTTTGGGATGCAGCGGCGGGATCGGTGGCAATCTGCACACCACCTCGTTCCTGCTCGATCATGATGTGCTGATTGACGCGGGCACCGGCGCCTGCGAACTCAGCCTGACCGAACTCAGCATGATCGACCACATATTTGTCACACACTCGCACCTCGATCATATCGCTTCCATTCCGTTCATGGTGGACAGCACCGGGTTCATGCGTGACCGCCCGTTAACCGTGTACGCCACCGGAGCAACCCTGGAGATTCTCAGGCAACATATATTTAACTGGAAAATCTGGCCGGACTTCACCCGCATACCCGATGCGCAAGCGCCCTTTATGCGTTATCAACCGATGGAATTGGGCGAGACAGTCGTGCTGAATGGGCGCAAAATAACCGCCATCCCTGCCGATCATGTGGTGCCCGCTGTCGGATACCACCTAGATAGCGGCAAAGCCAGCCTGGTGTTCAGCGGCGACACCACAACCCAGAATACCTCCTGGGAAATCATCAATAAAATTCCGAATTTGCGTTATCTGATTATCGAGACTGCATTTTCAAACTGCGAAAAAGAATTGGCCATTGTTTCCAAACATCTTTGCCCCAGCATGCTGGCTGAGGAACTGAAGAAATTCCAGCGCGACGCTGAGATATTCATTACCCACCTCAAACCCGGCGAAGTGGAACTGACCATGCAGGAAGTTGAAGACAGCGTTCACGGCCGATGTCCGGCGATGCTGATGAACAATCAGGAATTCGAGCTATAGGATTAACGAATGACTTACGCACTTGACGTTAAAGTTCTGGCCGGATTGGAACCGATTGCTTCATTCAAGCCGGCCAGGTTGCGTGAACTGCTGGACCATTGTCATATCGAAACTGTCGCGCAGGGTCTTGACCCGTTCAAGGCGCACGGTTTGCAGGGCCAATCGGTTTATCTGGTGGATGGCGAACTCGAGCTGGTATACCAGGACGGCCATAAAGTGAAAATAAGCGCGCCTTCGGAGGGTGCCAAGCATCCGCTGGGCAAGCGTCAGCCATACATTGTTGCGGCCACGGCATTGCGCGAAAGCCATCTGTTGCGCGTCGATGAAGAGCTGCTGGATCGAATGGTAACGCTTGATCAATTCTCGCAGACCAGCCGGATGAGGGCACTGGACACCGCCAATGGCGGAGAGGAACGCCAGGATGCATCAGCCGCCATCCGGCGCTTGCTGAACTCGAACATGTTCAGCGCTGACAATCTCAAGGACGGGCCCTTTGCGCATTTGCCGATGGCACATATCAGTACATTGTTGCAACGCATCGAGGCTATCTCGGTGCGGGAGGGTGATGTCATCATCCGCGAGGGCGACGAAGGTGATTATTACTATCTGATCGACAGCGGTCGCGCGCAGGTCATGCGCCACATGCATGACATGGACATACATCTTGCCGACCTGAAGGCGGGCGACGTGTTTGGCGAGGAGGCGCTTATTTCCGGTGCCAGGCGCAACGCGACTGTCACCATGAAATCCAACGGCACGCTGTTGCGTCTCGGGCGGCAGGATTTTCTGGCGTTGATGCAAGAGCCGCTGCTGAGAAAATCAGGTTATGAACAAGCCCTGCAGGCTGTAGCGCAAGGCGCGGTGTGGCTGGATGTGCGGCACCCGCCCGAATATCGCTATGACAAAATACCCGGTGCGATGAATGTGCCGCTGAACGACATACGCAACGCAATCGACATACTGGACCGCAGCGAGCATTATATTACCTACTGTCAGAGCGGGCGACGCAGCGCTGCTGCCGCGTTTATTCTGGCACAGGCCGGATACGACGTGCAGGTTCTGGATGGTGGATTATGGTCCGTACCGAAAAAGGCGCAACAACAGATTGATTACACAGGAGCAGCAAATGAACACGGCAATGGCAAACAATGACGCGAAAAACAATGTCGGCGAGATCAGCCTCAAGCTTGAGTTCACCAAAAATCTCAATCACGTTGTCAACAAGATACATGCCACCAACAATATTGACGAGATCATGCTGGATGTCAGCAAGGATATCTGTACGCTATTCAATGCCGACCGGCTGACCATCTATGTGGTGGGTGAAGACAATGCCTCGCTTATTTCCAAAGTCAAAACCGGCCTGAATTCCTTCAAGGATCTCAAGCTGCCGATTGCCGAACAAAGTGTTGCCGGATATGCGGCGATGCACAAGAAAATGCTCAACATCAGGGATGTTTACGACGAAAAGGAACTTGCCAACTACAGCTCGCACTTGCGTTTCTTGCAGGCGGTGGACAAACGCACCGGTTATCGCACCAAGCAAATGCTGGTTGCGCCGATTCTGGATGCGGCAAGTGGCGACCTGATCGGGGTCATTCAGGTCATCAACAACAAGGCGGGCGTTCCATTTGCCGCAATGGTTGAGGAAGGTGTGCAGGAAGTGGCGCAGACCATGGCTGTAGCGCTACGGCAGCGGCA
Organism: Gallionella sp.; assembly: GCA_041629915.1. GTDB lineage: Bacteria > Pseudomonadota > Gammaproteobacteria > Burkholderiales > Gallionellaceae > Gallionella. Next base: position 1,547 of record JBFKMJ010000050.1, on the reverse strand, counting down.
GCAAAGCAGTATTGTCAAAACCAAATACGACTATCTGGTTTCCGATGCAGTGCTCTCCGCCGCTGAGTTCGAGCTTGCCACCCGTACCGCGCGGCGCAAGGGAATCGACATCGAGGAAGTGCTGATCAGTGAATTCCAGGTCAGCCCCCCCGCATTGGGCAAGGCTTTGTCCAGCTTCTTCGGGGTTCCCTACGAACCCTACAAGTCGGATCGCATCAAGCCTGCCGACCTGCTGAAGAATCTGAAGCGCGAATATGTCGAAAGCAGTTACTGGATTCCGATTGAGGAAACCCAGGAAGGGCTGGCAATTCTGACCACCGACCCGGAGCGGACCCAGGCTTCGCGAGTGGTCAACAACATCTTCCCGAAAAACCGCCTGGTCTACAAAGTCTGTTCACAACGCGAATTCAAGCAGACACTGGACTTGTTCTACGGAAAGAGCGGAACGACTGACGCTACCGGCGGCTTCGCCATGGATGAATCGTCGATGGATGATTTGCTTTCCAGTCTCGGCGAGGAAGAGGATGAAATCCCCAGTGTCAGCCAGGAAGATGTCAATGCGGCAGCCGATAACGAGCTGGTCAAGCTGGTCAACAAAATCATTGTCGACGCCTACCGCATGGGCGCATCGGATATTCATATCGAACCGGGGCCCGGCAAGGCCAAGACACAGATCCGCGTGCGCAAGGATGGTTCATTGCTCAACTACATCGAGGTACCATCCACCTACCGTAACGCGCTAGTGACGCGCCTCAAGATCATGTGCGATCTCGATATTTCAGAGAAACGCAAACCCCAGGACGGCAAAATCAAGTTCAAGAAATTTGGCCCGCTGGATATCGAGCTTCGTGTTGCGACCATCCCGTCGCAGGGCGGGGTTGAGGACGTGGTCATGCGCATTCTCGCTTCCGGAGAACCGCTGCCGCTGGAAAAAATGGGTTTTTCCGAACGCAATTCAGAACTGATTCACGCAACCGTCAGCAAACCCTATGGACTGTTTTTTGTATGCGGCCCGACCGGTTCCGGTAAAACCACCACACTGCACTCCATTCTCAAATTCATCAATACGCCTGACACCAAGATCTGGACGGCGGAAGATCCGGTGGAAATCACCCAGAAAGGACTGCGCCAGGTACAGATCAACAAGAAGGCCGGTCTGGATTTTGCCACCATCATGCGCGCCTTCCTGCGTGCCGATCCGGACGTGATCATGGTCGGCGAAATGCGCGACAAGGAAACCGTGTCAATTGGCATCGAAGCCTCGCTGACCGGCCACCTGGTGTTTGCCACGCTGCATACCAACAGCGCCCCGGAATCCATCATCCGCCTGCTCGATATGGGCATGGATCCGTTCAATTTTGCAGACGCGCTGCTGGGTATTCTTGCCCAACGTTTGGCGAAACGCCTGTGCGGCGACTGCAAAAAATCGCACATCGCAACTGACGACGAAATGAAAGCACTGCTCGCCGAATACAGCGAAGAATTGAAACATACCGAGGCCTGGAAAAAAGATCCGGCAACCGCAAGCAAGGCCTTGTACGACGAGT
>JBFKMJ010000049.1:0-7748 GCA_041629915.1 Gallionella sp. | reverse complement strand
CCTCGCCGAGCAGCATTATCTCAAGCTGCGCGAGTGGCTGGAACCGCTCGGCATCAGCCCGGCATGGCTGTCCGGCAGCCTGAAGAAAAAAGACAAACAGCTTGCCGCCGACCGCATCGCTTCCGGTGAGACGCTACTGGCCATCGGCACCCACGCGCTGTTTCAGGAGCGTGTCAGCTTTCATCGACTCGGTCTGGCAATCGTGGACGAGCAGCACAAGTTCGGCGTGCAGCAACGCCTCGCGCTGCGCAACAAGGGCAGTGAACCGCATCAGTTGATGATGAGTGCGACGCCTATCCCGAGGACATTGGCAATGAGCTACTACGCCGATCTAGATGTGTCGGTGATCGACGAATTGCCGCCGGGACGCACGCCGGTGGCCACCAGGCTGGTCAGCGATGCGCGCCGCGATGAGGTGTTCGAGCGGGTGCGCGCCGCGTGCATGGAAGGGCAGCAGGCCTATTGGGTGTGCCCGCTGATCGATGAAAACGGAGTTTCGGCGAAGGCTAACGTGAGCGCAGCGAACGTTAAGCGTAGCGGCCGCAGCCAATCAGGGGTGTTGCAATTACAGACCGTGCTGGAGACTTTTCAGTTGCTCACGCAAACTTTCCCGGAACTGCGTATCGGCCTGGTGCACGGCAAACTGGATAACGCCGAAAAGGCGCGGGTCATGGCGGCGTTCAAGGCGGGTGAGTTGCAATTGCTGGTTGCTACCACAGTCATCGAAGTCGGCGTCGATGTGCCGAACGCCAGTTTGATGGTGATCGATCATGCCGAGCGCATGGGGTTGGCGCAACTGCATCAACTGCGCGGACGGGTGGGGCGCGGCGCGGCGGAAAGCATGTGTGTGCTGCTGTTCCAGCAACCGCTTTCCGAGCTGGCGCGTGCGCGCCTGAAAATCATCTATGAGAGCAATGATGGCTTCGCCATCGCACAACAGGATTTACAATTGCGCGGGCCGGGTGAGCTGATTGGTGCGCGCCAGAGCGGTGTCGCGATGCTGCGCTTTGCCGATATCAGCACGGATGAAGATTTGTTGAACGATGCGCGGCAGAGCGCCGATGAGCTGCTGCGCGATTTCCCTGAAACGGCACAGGCGCATCTGCAGCGCTGGATGGCAAGCAAACATGACTATCTGCATGTCTGATCAATACTGGAACGGCGCGGCCGTGAACTGCGCAGCAGGCATGGTGCCGTGGCTGAATGACCGCGGCTCACTGACGCAACGCATCCAGCAACGTTGCGAGCACTTCGCCGTACATCCGGTGCGCAGCGGTCTGGCGCGTATTGCCTTTGACGAATCGGCGCTGCTTGGCATTGCACCGCAATGCCTGGCCTGGTCGCGGGAAGTGTTCTTATACGCCGACAATCGTCCGGTGGTATTTGCGCACAGTGCGTGCGCAAGGCAGGATCTGCGTGGCCCCTGGTCTGCCGTGGGCAGCATGGGCAATAAACCGCTGGGCGCGCTGTTGTTTGCGCATCCACAGGTGGAGCGCAGGCCGCTGCATTACAAGGCATTGCGCGGCACACACTTGCTGTATCAGCGCGCGGCCGTGATGTTGAGCAATCCGCCGGACCGGCTGTGGGCGCGCCGCTCGCTGTTCTATTTGCATGGCGCGCCGTTGCTGGTGACAGAAGTGTTTCTGCCGGAAATTCTGAATATCTCCGGATCAGCTTGAAGCAATCGGTTCTTAATCTTTTGACCCTAGCATTTTTTTCAGGGCAAGTTTGAGCGGTGAGTCACCCAGATTCCGGCTGAGATCATTCAGTGCATTCCGTGCCGTCTGGCTGAGCTTCCTGGGAATAACTTCGGGTTGGCCGGGATTGAAGGAAACTTGCACCTTGACGTGGATTCGGCTAACCTCATAACCCCTGTTTTGCAACAGGGTAACAAGCTCTGGTGCAAGCTGTCGCAACTTGGCCGCAACAGCAGCGTTACTGGCAGCGATGATGAGCGTGCCTGCTTGCAGGCCTGCTACCTGGCTGAATTGCGCGAAATGCGGGGGGGCAACAGCCTCGAAATGGCGTTGCAGGGCCGACAAGGCCGTGGCTTTGGTTAGCAGCGGACGCAACTCCCGGCTGCTGCTCATCAGTAATTTGAATCGCTGTGTCACGAGTTTTACGATTACACCATTAATTTAAGAGGGAAGCATGAATGTTATTCTAGTTTCCAATCGCTTGGCAAAATCCCGCAGCATTACGCTGGGTGGCTGGCAGATTTCGTTGTTGATGCTGTTGCTGTCCGGGGCGGTTTGGGTTGCATCACTCATGTTGCAATATGCACTGGTGCGTTTTGCACCGGAGGAACTGAGCGAAGGCGTGCGTGTCCTGCTGTCCAGAGTGCAAAACGAGGAGCGGCAAAAGCAGCAATCTTACGTGCATAGTAGCCTGGATGCCATGGCGGCACGGGTTGGGGAAATGCATGCGCAGATGCGGCGGCTGGACGCACTGGGCGCGCGCCTGGCCAAACTGACCGGCATGAAGCCGGAGGAATTCCGCTTTGACCAACCGCCTGCTCAGGGCGGACCGCTGGTTACATTGCAGGGCCAGGAAATGTCGGTGAACAGTCTGGACCAGCAGTTGGACCGGCTGGCGCAAGTGGTCAATGATCGCAGCGACAAGCTGCTGGCGCTGGAAACCATGCTTCTGCAGAATCAACTGAACAGTAAATTGTTGCCCTCTATTCCTCCTGTTGATGAGGGGGCGGGTTGGTATTCGTCTAATTTTGGCTGGCGCCTTGATCCTTTCACCGGCGCGAATGCCATGCATGAAGGTGTGGACTACGTGGTTCCGAAAGGAACGGTTATCCGGGCCTCGGCCGGCGGCGTGGTGGCCTACTCGAACCAGCATCCTCAGTATGGTAAGATGGTCGAGATTGATCACGGTAATGACATTGTAACGCGCTATGCACATGCCTCACGATTGCTGGTAAAAGTTGGTCAGGTGGTGCGGCGCGGCGAGAAAATTGCCGAAGTTGGCAGTACCGGACGTTCTACTGGCAATCACTTGCACTTTGAAGTCCGCTATAAAGGCGTCGCCCAGAATCCTGTGCGTTTCTTGAATAAAGCCGCTGGTTAGTGGTAACGGATATTTTTGGTGAGGGTGAGGTGATGAATAACCTCACCCTTTATTTTTGTAGTTGAGAATGAAAACATGATTTCCAGTGTACTAAAAAGTGTCTTTGGTAGCCGCAATGACCGATTGCTCAAACAATATCGCGCTACCGTCCAATCCATCAACAAGCTGGAAGCCGATGTCGCCAAATTGAGCGACGAGGAATTACGCCAGAAAACCGATAGCTTCAAGCAGCGTTACACCCAGGGCGAAACACTTGATGCGCTGCTGCCGGAAGCCTTTGCCGTCGTGCGCGAAGCGAGCACGCGCGCGCTGGGGATGCGCCATTACGATGTGCAGATGGTCGGCGGGATGGTTCTGCATTACGGCAAGATCGCGGAAATGCGCACCGGCGAGGGCAAGACCCTGATGGCCACCCTGCCGGTATACCTGAATGCGCTTTCCGGCAAGGGTGTGCATGTGGTGACGGTGAACGATTATCTTGCCAGTCGCGATGCCGAATGGATGGGCAGGCTGTATCGCTTTCTCGGCCTGTCGGTGGGCGTGATCCTGTCACAGATGCCATCGGGCGACAAACATGCCGCCTATGGGGCGGATATTACTTACGGCACCAACAATGAATTCGGCTTTGATTATCTGCGCGACAACATGGCGACGCAGACCGAAGAACGTTTCCAGCGTCCGCTCAATTACGCCATCGTGGACGAGGTTGACTCGATCCTGATTGACGAGGCGCGTACGCCGCTGATCATCTCCGGTCAGGCCGAAGATAACGTTGATATCTATGTGCGCATCGACAAACTGGCTCCCAAGTTGCAACGCCAGGCCGGGGAAGACGGGCCGGGCGATTTCAGCGTGGACGAAAAAAACCACCAGATACTGCTGACCGAGGCCGGCCATGAGCGGGCGGAAGACATTCTGACCCAGGCCGGCTTGCTGCCAGACGGCGGCAGTCTGTACGACCCCGCCAATATCACACTGATCCACCACCTGTATGCGGCGTTGCGCGCGCACAATCTGTTTCACCGCGATCAGCACTATGTGGTACAGGACGGCGAAGTGGTGATTGTGGACGAATTCACCGGGCGCCTGATGGCTGGGCGGCGCTGGTCGGATGGCCTGCATCAGGCGGTGGAAGCGAAAGAGGGCGTGGCGATCCAGAAGGAAAATCAGACACTGGCATCGATTACCTTCCAGAACTATTTCCGCATGTACCACAAGCTGGCCGGCATGACCGGCACGGCGGATACCGAGGCTTACGAGTTCCATCAAATCTACAGCCTGGAAACCGTGATTATTCCGCCAAACCGGCCGACCATCCGTAATGACATGATGGACAAGGTTTATCTCACCGCCAATGAGAAATACCAGGCTGTGATCAATGACGTCAAGGACTGCCATGAGCGCGGCCAGCCGGTGCTGGTAGGCACAACTTCGATCGAGAATTCGGAGTTGCTGTCGCACATGCTGGAAAAGGAAAAGCTGCCACATCAGGTATTGAATGCCAAGCAGCACGAGCGTGAAGCGGAAATTGTCGCGCAGGCCGGACGCCCGAAGATGGTAACCATCGCCACCAACATGGCCGGGCGCGGCACGGACATCGTGCTGGGCGGCAATGTCGAAAAGCAGGTTGAGCATCTGCACGCCGATTCCAGTCTGGATGAAACGGCACGCAATCAGCGCATCGAGCAGTTGCGCGGCGAATGGCAGTCGCTGCATGATCAGGTGATAGCGGCGGGCGGTCTGCATATCATCGGCACCGAACGGCATGAGTCGCGCCGGGTGGACAACCAGTTGCGCGGCCGTTCTGGGCGCCAGGGCGATCCGGGTTCCAGCCGCTTCTATCTTTCGCTGGAAGACCCGCTGCTGCGTATTTTTGCCTCCGATCGCGTGGCGGCAATCATGAACAAATTCAAGTTGCCGGAAGGCGAGGCCATCGAGCACAGCTGGGTGACACGCGCCATCGAGAATGCGCAGCGCAAGGTCGAGGCGCGCAATTTCGATATGCGCAAGCAGATTCTGGAATATGACGATGTCGCCAATGACCAGCGCAAGGTGATTTATCAGCAGCGCAACGAATTGCTGGAAACCCAGGATATTTCAGAAACAATCCGGGCGATGCGCGAGGGCGTGCTGGAAGATACCGCCAGCCAGTACATTCTGCCGGGCAGCATGGAAGAACAATGGGATGTGCACTCCCTGGAAAAGGCCCTGGCCGCCGAGTTCCGCCTGGAACTGCCGCTGGTGCAATGGCTGGAGGAAGACAAGCAGCTGAATGAAGTGGGTTTGCGTGCCCGCATTCTCGAGCATGCCCAGCAGCAATATCAGGCCAAGGTGGACCTGGTCGGGCCGGAAATACACCACTACGAGCGCGTCATCATGTTGCAAAGCCTGGATCAGCACTGGCGCGAGCATCTGGCTGCGCTGGATCACCTGCGCCAGGGTATCCACCTGCGCGGCTATGCCCAGAAAAACCCGAAGCAGGAATACAAGCGCGAGGCTTTCGAGCTGTTTTCCACGATGCTGGAGGCGATCAAGCGCGAAGTGACGCAGGTATTGATGGCGGTGCGCGTGCGCAGCGAGGCGGATGTGGAATCGACACAAGCCCCCCACGCGCCGGAAAATGTGCAGTATCATCACACGGGTTATGACGAAGCGTTGGCAGAACCGGCAGACGATCGGTCAACCGATGGGGAGCATAGGCCGTTTGTGCGCGACGGGCAGAAAGTGGGACGCAATGATCCGTGTCCGTGCGGGTCAGGCAGAAAATACAAGCAGTGCCATGGGAAATTAAACTAACAGGCGAAAGGGGGATGGACATGACATTAGTAATTGATACGCTGAAAAAATCAACGATTACCGAGGAATTGACCGATGCCGAAATAGAGGTTCTCGCGGGATTGTTCGAGGTCCGAAACTATAAAGCGGGAGAGTCAACAATCACGGCGTCTGACGAAGAGAATGACAACCTGTTCATTCTCGCGCATGGCGATATCGAGGTGAAAGTTGTGAGTGGTGGGCATGATGAATCCACCATTCATGTACTCAAACCCGGCGATCTGGCCGGTATTATCACGTTCGTAGGGGGACCGGCTTCCCACCATAGTGCGACGCTTTATGCGGTCGGCGATACCAAGGTGTTGTGCCTGCACCGGGCCAAATTCGAGACGCTGATCGATACCCACCCGATGATCATCTACAAGGTCATGCGCGGGGTGGTGCGCAATGTGCACGGCATCGTGCGGCGCATCAATGTGCAGTCTTCAGAATTGAGCAATTATATTTTCCGTACTCACGGCCGCTATTAGGAACGGTTTTTCATGCCGGTCAGTCTGACACCGCCCGCCGCGGCACAACTGTTGCCCGTTGCGGGCGTTTCTTTGGGCGTTATCGAGGCAAACATCAAGCGGGAAAATCGCAAGGACTTGCTGGTGATGCAGTTAGGCGAGGGTGCCCGCGTCGCGGGCGTATTCACGCAAAACCGCTTCTGCGCGGCGCCGGTGATCGTGGCGCGAGAACATTTGGCGGCCGGCCACGGCATTCGTGCACTGGTGGTCAATACCGGCAATGCCAACGCCGGAACGGGTGAGCAGGGCATGCAGGACGCGCGCACCACCTGCGCGGCGCTGGCCGGTTTGCTGGATTGCAGGGCGACGCAGATTCTGCCGTTCTCCACCGGCGTGATCATGGAGCCGCTGCCGGTGGACAGGATCGCCGCCGGCCTGCCTGGTTGTGTGACGAACATGCGCGCCGACAACTGGTTCGACGCCGCCCACGCGATCATGACCACCGACATCGTCGCCAAGGCGATTTCAAGGCGGGTCACGATCGACGGCGTGGAAATTACCGTGACCGGCATCGCCAAAGGCTCCGGCATGATCCACCCGAACATGGCGACCATGCTCGGCTACATCGCCACCGACGCGGGAGTTGCGCAACCGCTGCTGCAGCAAATGGTCAGCACAGCCGCCAACCAATCGTTCAACTGCATTACCGTGGATGGCGACACCTCCACAAACGACGCGCTGATGCTGATTGCCACCGGTCAGGCCGCATTGCCGGAAATCCGTGATGCAAGCAGCCCCGGATTTGCCGCCCTGCAGGCTGCCGTCAGCGAAGTCGCGATCTGGTTGGCGCAAGCCATCGTGCGCGACGGCGAAGGCGCAACCAAATTCATCACCGTGCAGGTCGAGGGCGGCCGCGACGAGGCTGAATGCAAGCAGATCGGCTACGCTATCGCCCGCTCGCCACTGGTCAAGACCGCCTTCTTCGCCTCCGACCCCAACCTCGGGCGCATTCTCGCCGCAATCGGCTATGCCGGCATCACCGATCTGGATGTCGCCGCGCTCCGGCTGTACCTTGATGATGTGCTGGTAGCCGAGCATGGCGGCCGCGCGGCCAGCTATTGCGAGGAGGACGGGCAGCGGGTGATGCAGCAGAGCGATATCACGATACGGGTGGTGCTGAATCGCGGGAGGGCTAACGCGACGCTATGGACTTGTGATTTTTCTTATGATTATGTAAAGATTAATGCGAGTTATCGGAGTTAGTTTGTCATTCTCGAGAAGGCAGGAGTCCAGTGCGTAGGTTGGGTTAGCAGTTTCACCGCGTAACCCAACATCAAATGCAAAACAAAAAACAACTTCGCCGGGCGACCCCCGGCGGTTTTGCTT
>JBFKMJ010000048.1:0-7760 GCA_041629915.1 Gallionella sp. | reverse complement strand
TGGTGTTGGAGCGCGGCTCCAGCACCGCCAGTATTCTCGCGTTACCGACCTTGCGGCGCAGCCCGGCGATGGTCATGTCAATCGCGGTGGGATGATGCGCAAAGTCGTCGTACACGGTGATACCGTTGACCGTGCCGCGCACTTCCATGCGCCGCTTCACGTTTCTGAATTCGGCCAGCGCCGCCAGACCTTGTGCCACCGGGACACCAACATGGCGTGCCGCAGCCAGCGCGGCCAGCGCGTTCATGTGGTTGTGCTCACCGAGCAAGTCCCATTGCAGACTCCCTTGCGCAACACCATTCAGCGTCACGCGATTGTCTGCACCTATCTGCCAACCTAATTCTGTGGTTGTTCCCTCTCCCGCAGGCGGGAGAGGGTTGGGGTGAGGGTCGCGAGGTGAGCCGAAGCTTTCCACCGGCGTCCAGCAACCGCGCTGCAGCACGCGCCGCAACGATTCCTCGCACCCGTTGCACACAATGAGGCCGTTGCCGGGGATGGTGCGCACCAGATGATGGAACTGCGTCTCGATGGCCGCGAGGTTCGGAAAAATATCGGCGTGATCGAATTCCAGATTATTGAGGATCACGGTGCGCGGACGGTAGTGCACGAACTTGGAGCGCTTGTCGAAGAAGGCGGTGTCGTATTCGTCCGCCTCGATGACGAAGAAGGCAGCATCGGTCAGCCGCGCAGAGACGCCGAAGTTCTGTGGCACGCCGCCGATCAGAAACCCGGGATTCAGCCCCGCATCCTCCAGTATCCACGCCAGCATCGACGCGGTGGTGGTCTTGCCGTGCGTACCCGCGACACCCAACACCCATTTATCGCGTAACAGCGTATCTGCAAGCCATTGCGGTCCGGAGACGTAGGGCAGGTTGCGGTTGAGTATCTCCTCCATCAGCGGGTTGCCGCGCGTCACCACGTTGCCGATGACGAACATATCCGGCTTGAGTTCAAGCTGCTCGGCACCGAAACCCTCGATCAACGCGATGCCCTGCGCCTCCAGCTGCGTGCTCATCGGCGGATAGACGTTGGCGTCGCACCCGGTGACGCGATAGCCCGCCTGCCTGGCGATAGCCGCAATGCCGCCCATGAAGGTGCCGCAGATGCCGAGAATGTGGATGTGCATGTCTGCCCTACCTCCTTGCTACCGCGCAGCGTGTCGGAAAACCTGGCGAGCGCCGTCGTTTCGCAATGTGCTGTTAACGCACACCCATCAGTTCGACTTCAAACACCAGCGCTGCATTCGGCGGAATCGCCCCCGGCACGCCCTGTGCGCCATATGCAAGATGCGGTGGAATGATCAGCGTGCGTTGTCCGCCCACCTTCATGCCTTCGAGTCCCTGCTCCCACCCGTCGATGACCATTCCCGCACCAAGCGGAAATTCAATCGGCGCACCGCGGTCGAGCGAGCTGTCAAACTTCTTGCCCCTGTTGCCGGATACGGTCGCATCGTACAGCCAGCCGGTGTAATGCACGGACACTTGACGTCCGTTTACGGCTTTTTCGCCTTTGCCCTTCTTCATGTCGATTTTAATCAGCTTGGTCACACCGGCTGCGGTTTGTTCGGCATACGCCGTGGCAGAAAAAATGCCCATAGCCAGCAGCAGCGCCAGAGGAAAAAACAGAATGCGTTTCATCATTTTTAAAGTTCCTTCGATATAACCAGAAATTTTAGCCGGTAGAAATGCCGCAAGGCGCTCTACCATTCAGCGGGATCAGCGCACTGCCAGCAATTCGACATCAAACACCAGCGTCGCATTCGGCGGAATCACTCCGCCCGCGCCGCGCGCGCCATAGCCGAGCTGTGCGGGAATGACCAGGGTGCGTTGTCCGCCCACCTTCATGCCCTCCACCCCCTGATCCCAGCCCTTGATGACATGCCCCGCACCGAGCGGGAATTCGAACGGCGTGCCGCGATCGCGGGAACTGTCGAATTTCCTGCCCTTGTTTTCAGGCGCGGCCTCGTCAAACAGCCAGCCGGTGTAATGCACGGACACGTCCTGCCCAGCGGCGGCCTGCGCGCCTTCACCCATCTTGTTATCGGTCTTGATTAATTCAGTCATGATGCTTGTTCCTTTTTGTGTTTTGGCCGTTTTCGAACAGGCCGTGGTTGAAAAAATGCCGGCAATCAACAGGACCAGCAATAAAAAAATGCTGCGGTTAATTTCATGATTTTTTCTATTCTCGCAGAATTACGGACCCGTATCGCATTCTACCCTTAGCTAATAACCCAGCACCGGCGCCAGCCAGCGTTCCGCCTCATCCAGCGTCCAGCCCTTGCGCTTCGCGTAATCTGCCACCTGATCCCGACCCACCTTGCCGGTCGCGAAATATTGCGCCTGCGGGTGCGAGAAACAGAAGCCGCTCACCGCCGCGGTCGGCAGCATCGCGTAACTTTCGGTCAGTGTAATTCCTGCGTTTTCCGGCGCCTGCAGCAGTTCGAACAACGCCCCCTTCTCGGTGTGATCCGGGCAGGCAGGGTAGCCGGGTGCGGGGCGGATGCCGCGATACTGTTCGGCGATCAGCGCATTGTTGTCCACAGCCTCATCCGCCGCATAACCCCAGTACTCGCGACGCACACGCGCATGCAGCAGCTCGGCGAAAGCCTCGGCGAGACGGTCGGCCAGCGATTTGAGCAGGATGGCGCTGTAGTCGTCGTGCCGCTTCTCGAACTCGGCGACGCGCGCGTCGATACCGAGACCTGCCGTCACTGCGAAGGCCCCGATGTAATCCGCCACGCCCGTGTCTTTCGGCGCGATGAAATCGGCAAGACAATAATTCGGGATGTCATCCGGCTTTCTGGTCTGCTGGCGCAGGTTGTGCCATGTCATCAGGACCTTGTTGCGCATCTCATCGGAGTAGATTTCGATGTCGTCGCCATTGATGCTGTTCGCCGGGAACAGCCCGAACACGGCATTCGCGGTGAGCCATTTTTCCGTGATGATTTTTTTCAGCATCGCCTGCGCGTCTGCGAACAGCTTGCGCGCCTCAACGCCCACCACGCTGTCCTGCAATATTTTCGGATAGCGCCCGGATAGCTCCCATGCGTGAAAGAACGGCGACCAGTCAATGTATTCGGCGATCTCATCGAGCGGATAGGCTTCAAGTTTCTGCACACCGGTCAGCCCAGGCTTGGGCGGCGTGTAGCTGTTCCAGTCTATCTTCAGCCCGTGCGCCCGCGCTTCCGCCAGCGTGGCATGGACGACCTTAACTTTCTTTCCTTCATGCTGCTCGCGCGCCGCCGCGTAGTCGGCCTTGATACCTGCGACATATTCGTCGCGCAACGTATCGGAAAGCAGGTTGCTGCATACGCCCACGGCACGTGACGCATCGGTGGCGTACACCGTCGCGCCGCTCGGATAGTTTGGCTCGATCTTCACGGCGGTATGCACGCGCGAGGTGGTTGCGCCGCCGATCAGTAACGGAATGGTGAAACCCTGGCGCTCCATCTCCTTGGCGACATGCGCCATTTCTTCCAGCGATGGCGTGATGAGGCCGGACAACCCGACGACGTCGGCGTGGTGTTCGCGCGCGGCGTCGAGGATCTGCTGGCACGGCACCATCACGCCCATGTTGATGACCTCGAAGTTGTTGCATTGCAGCACCACGGTGACGATGTTCTTGCCGATGTCATGCACGTCGCCCTTGACCGTGGCCATGACGATCTTGCCCTTGGCGCTGGTGTTGCCGGTGCGCAATTTTTCCGCCTCGATAAAGGGCACCAGATGCGCCACCGCCTGTTTCATCACGCGCGCGGACTTCACCACTTGCGGCAAAAACATCTTGCCCGCGCCAAACAGATCGCCGACCACGTTCATGCCGGTCATCAGCGGGCCTTCGATCACCTCGACCGGAAATTCCGCCTGCTGGCGCGCCTCCTCTGTGTCCTCGATGATAAATGTGGTGATGCCGCGCACCAGCGCGTGGGTGATGCGTTCCTGCACCGTGCCCTTGCGCCATTCGAGGTCTTCCACCTGCGCACGACCCTCGCCCTTCACCGTCTCGGCCAGCGTGACCAGCTTTTCTCCTGCGTCATGGCTGCGGTTCAGCACCACATCCTCGACCGCGTCGCGCAGCTCCTTCGGAATTTCCTCGTACACGCCGAGCTGCCCGGCGTTGACGATGCCCATGTTCATGCCGGCATGAATGGCGTGATACAGGAACACGGTGTGGATCGCCTCACGCACCGGCTCATTGCCGCGAAAGCTGAAGGACACATTGGACACGCCGCCGCTCACCTTGGCATAAGGCAGGTTCTTTCTGATCCACGCGGTCGCCTCGATGAAGTCCACCGCGTAGTTGTCGTGTTCCTCAATGCCGGTGGCGATCGCGAAAATGTTTGGGTCGAAGATGATGTCTTCCGGCGGGAAGCCAACCTGGTTTACCAGGATGTCGTAGCTGCGCTGGCAGATTTCCGTCTTGCGCTGGAAGGTATCCGCCTGACCCTGCTCGTCAAACGCCATCACCACCGCCGCCGCGCCGTAGCGGCGCACCAGTATCGCGTGTTTGATGAACAGATCTTCGCCTTCCTTGAGCGAGATCGAGTTGACGATGGGCTTGCCCTGCACACACTTCAGCCCGGCCTCGATGATGTTCCACCGGGATGAATCAATCATCAGCGGTACGCGCGAAATATCCGGCTCGGAGGCGATCAGGTTAAGGAATTTTGCCATCGCGGCTTCGCCGTCGAGCATCGCCTCGTCCATGTTGATGTCGATCACCTGCGCGCCGTTTTCCACCTGCTGTTTGGCGACTTCCAGCGCCTCGTCATACTGGCCTTCGAGTATCAGGCGCTTGAATTTGGCCGAGCCGGTGACATTGGCACGCTCTCCGACGTTGACGAACAGCGATTCGTCACCGACGTTGAACGGCTCCAGCCCGGACAGGCGCAACTTCTTTTCGATGTTTGGAAGTTTGCGCGGCGACACGTCTTTGAGCGCCTCGGCGATCGCCTTGATGTGCGCGGGCGAGGTACCGCAGCAGCCGCCGGCAATGTTGAGGAAGCCGCTGGTGGCGAATTCCTTCACCAAGCACGCGGTGGTTTCCGGCGTCTCATCGTAGCCGGTCTCGGACAGCGGATTGGGCAGTCCGGCGTTGGGGTGCGCGCTGACATAGCAGCCTGCGACACGTGCCATTTCCTCGACATAGGGCCGCATCAGCTCCGCACCCAGCGCGCAGTTCAGGCCGATCGACAGCGGCTTGGCGTGGCTCAGGGAATTCCAGAATGCCTCGGTAGTCTGCCCTGACAGGGTACGCCCCGAAGCGTCGGTGATCGTGCCGGAAATCATGATGGGTACGCGCATGCCGTGCTGCTCGAAATGGCGCTCGATGGCAAACAGCGCTGCCTTGGCATTGAGCGTATCGAAGATGGTTTCAACCATCAGCAGATCAGCACCGCCGTCGAGCAGGCCACGTACCGCTTCGGCGTAGCTTTCCACCAGTTCGTCGAAGGTGATGTTGCGCGCGCCCGGATCGTTCACATCCGGCGAGATCGACGCGGTGCGCCCGGTCGGGCCGAGCACGCCGGCTACGAAGCGCGGCTTGTCACTGGTTCCAACTTCATCGCACAACCCGCGCGCCAGCTTCGCCCCGGCAACGTTCAGCTCGTATGCCAGATGCTGCATCTCGTAATCCGCCATCGAAACGGAATTTGAATTGAAGGTGCAGGTTTCGAGAATGTCCGCGCCCGCTTCGAGATACTCGCGGTGGATACCGCCGATGATATGCGGCTGGGTCAGCAGTAACAGGTCGTTGCAGCCTTTCACATCGATCGGGTGACTGGCAAAGATTTTACGTTCGCCGCTGTAATCGCCATACAGCACGGCGCCGCGATAGTGTTCCTCGGTCAGTTTGTAACGCTGGATCATCGTGCCCATCGCGCCGTCGAGAATCAGGATGCGCTGCTGCAGCAGTTGCTCAATCGGGAGAAGATTGCCGGTCATGGGGTGTAGCCTGAAAAATGAGCGCGAATTTTATCATGCGGGAATCATCGAGGCGCGCGCATCCTGCCATGCATGGCGCTGGAGCCGGCTTCAAAAACTAGGCTAGCACTTCATCCACTGCGAAGATCCGGCGATGCTCGCGGATGGCATAGCGGTCGGTCATGCCGGCGATGTAATCGGCAACCGCACGGGCGCGTTCCTGTTCTTCCTGACGCTGGAATGGTGGCGGCAGCAGGCGAACATCCTGCATGAAGACAGCGAACAGGTCGCCGATGATGCGCTGCGCCTTGAAACTCATGCGCATCACGCGGTAGTGGCGATATAAATGGGTGTGCAGAAAATTTTTCAGTGCGCGCTGCTGCTCGATCATCTTCGCGCTGAAGGCAATCATCACCGGCGCGGCACGCACGTCTTCGAGCGAGGACAATCCCTGCGCGCCGATGTTGTGCTCGCTCTGGCGGATCAGATCGGACACCAGGGTGTTGATCATGCGCCGCACGGTCTCATGCACCACGCGTCGCTCGGGCAAATCGGGATGGTCGCGGCGCACCTCATGCAGATGCGTTGCCACCAGCGGCACCGTGGCAAGCTGCTCCAGCTCGATCAACCCCGAACGAATGCCGTCGTCCACATCGTGGTTGTTGTAGGCAATCTCATCGGCAAGATTGGCAATTTGCGCTTCCAGCGAGGGGCGGCGATTGTGCAGAAAGCGTTCACCCAGATCCTCCAGCTTTGCGGCGTTGCCGGCGGAACAATGCTTGAGTATGCCTTCGCGGGTTTCAAAACACAGATTCAACCCGTCGAAAGCGGCGTAGCGTTCTTCCAGCAGGTCCACCACGCGCAGCGATTGCAGGTTATGCTCGAAGCCGCCGTACTCTTTCATGCAGGCATTCAGCGCATCCTGCCCGGCATGGCCGAACGGTGTGTGCCCAAGATCGTGCGCGAGGGAAATTGCCTCGACGAGATCTTCATTCAGATGCAAGCGCCGTGCGATGGAGCGTGCAATTTGTGCAACCTCAATGCTGTGGGTAAGGCGGGTGCGAAACAGGTCGCCTTCGTGATTCACAAACACCTGAGTCTTGTATTCCAGGCGGCGGAATGCGCCGGAATGGATGATGCGATCCCGGTCACGCTGGAATTCGCTGCGCCCGTGCGGCGCTTCCTCCGTTATTTTCCGGCCGCGCGAATTGGCCTCATCAACGGCATAAGGCGCAAGCTCAGCCATGCACGCACGCCTCCAGCGTTTGTCGCAGCAGTTCCGCTGGCACTTCGCCATACACCACGGCGCGCCCGACTTCCCTGAGCAGCACGAAGCGCATCTTGCCGTCTTCGACCTTCTTGTCCAGCCCCATCAGTTCAAGATATTTGCCGGTGCCCAGATCGGGGGAAACTACCGGCAACCCAGCCTGTTTGAGCAGGTTGCGGATACGCGCCACCTCCTGTGCACTGATCCAGCCCAGGCGCTGCGACAGGTCGGCAGCCATGACCGTTCCTGCCGCCACACCCTCCCCGTGCAGCCAGTTTCCATAACCCATGCCGGACTCGATGGCATGACCGAAGGTATGCCCCAGATTCAGTAGAGCGCGCTCACCGCTTTCACGTTCGTCCGCCATCACGACTTCTGCCTTGTTCTGACAGCTGTGTGCGATGGCATATTGCAGGGCGGCGTTGTCGCGCGCCAGCAGTTTGTCCATATTCTGTTCCAGCCACTCCAGGAAAGGCAGGTCGCGGATCAGGCCATACTTGATGACTTCGGCTATACCCGCCGAAAGTTCGTTGTCAGGCAGGGTATTCAGCGTATCGATATCGGCCAGCACC